>CAZMPL010000150.1:0-8344 GCA_964567805.1 uncultured Pirellulales bacterium
CAAGCTCTGGTTGTTGCATGAAAATATACCTCGACTCTGTCATCCTGAGGCGAAGCCGAAGGATCTGGCATTAGAATATATACATAACTACTTATTCTACAGCCAGATGCTTCACTGCGTTCAGCATGACAATGCTGTAGTGGGTGCTAACGCTTCGGTTTATCTTATTTTGACTTATACACCCTGACGTAATCGATATAATATTTTTGCGGGAAGATTGAATCGTCGATACCTTTTTGGCCTCCCCATGAGCCGCCGATTGCGAGATTCAAAATCAGGTAATGTTCCTTGTCGTACGGCCAGGCCGCGTTTCCCGTCCCTTCGTTTTTGAATGTGAAATATTTATTGTCATCGATGAAAAAATCTATACGATCCTCGAACCACTCGATAGCGTAAACGTGAAACTTTTCATAAGGCTTTTCCACTTCGATATTATTGCCTTTGCCCGTTTTTTTGACGTGGTTGTAGTCCTGCGTATGAATGTTGGCGTGTATCCTGTTCGGGTCGAAGCCGACATTTTCCATGATATCGATTTCGCCGCATGTCGGCCAGCCAACCTGCCTCATATTCGTTCCGAGCATCCAGATAGCCGGCCATGTCCCTCTGCCGGTCGGCAGTTTCGCACGGACTTCAACGCGGCCGTTTTCCTTGCGGGCCTTTGTATAATACTGCGATTCTTCGTTGCGGATAAACCCGACTTCATAATCCCACTTGTTCGGGTCCAGCAGACCTGCATAATCGAAATCATCAGAAAACACCAGCTCCCACTCGGCAGCGGAAGCGGCTGAAAACAAAACGCTCAAAGTCAGCAGAAAGAATATTGCAGTGCGGCTCATTTTTTTTACCCTCATTATTCGTTTATTTTACTGGGATTTTCTACATCAGTAATTTTATCTGATTATACTGAAAATTCAATATGTCTTTCGTTATATTTAGTGTGTTGCGGCACACCATTATTTTTCGTTATTACCCCAGTTGAGGTCTTTTACTTGATCGGGTTTAATGAATTTGATTTGGCCGTCATTGAATACAACATGGCATCCAGGCTTGCCATTTCTTGTTTTTTGTACAAGCAATTCAGATTGACCGTATGCGTTCCATGATGGACCAATGCACTCAAATAACAGTACAACATTATCAGGTGAATCAGGTTTTGCATTTGGATTAAGGGCTATATTGGTATTTATTTTTTTTGTTGAAGTAAATATCCTTTTGATGTCTTCCTCCATGTAAGGTAGTATTAAATCACACCAATTGTCTGCTGAAGGATATTTATTATTTTCTTCACTATAATTTTTTATTTCATGATATGCATCATACAGTTTCTGCGTAACATACATAGGTGAATTACTTGGTACTCGTAAGGGTGTTTGAAGTATTTCTGGTATCAAATATAGTATGAAAGGTAAGGAAACCAGAAGTATCAATACAATAAATATGAGTTTAATTTTTGAATTTTGTTCCATAGCAAAATAATCCTTCTCGAATTTCAGGTTATTGCTTTGTTCTTTTTAATATGTTTTTGATAGGATTAATGATGAGCAATGCAAGGCCCAGAAGAAAGGCAGGAACGCATACAAATAATGTACTATCAAGCAGTACTATCCCTTTGTAACTTCCTGCTCTTTTAAGTGATATTTTTGGATTTAACTGGTTCAGTGCTTCACAAGGCTGCTCGACTTTCCCGACAAATGTATATTTTATGCCAGGTTTTAAATTGCCTGCACCTATAAAGTGTGAGTATCCATAATGGACATAATCCGGATAGACCCATATATGAATATCCGAGCTCAGGAATTCGCCGCTGTATATTTCTTTGGAACCATCGAAAAGCTGCCATGAAACCTTGAACGGATTTTTTGAAAAGAAGTTTCTGGTTATCTCTTCCGGGACACTTCCTCCTCCTCTTGAACGATACGCTGCGAATTCGTCTGTCACCTGACCACGCATTGAAAAACGAGCATAGCATTCAAAATATTCTGTTTCAGGGGTAAATGTCTTCGAGTTTGTATCTTCTTTGCTCATATCGAGCGGGATATCCATCGACCATTTATTGATTTTTTCCTGCTGCAAGGCTGGTATGATTAGCCATAAAGTCAAAATTATCGACATTACTATTAAAGTAATCCCTGCTGTTACAATTAGACGCCGAAGTGTTTTTTGCTTTTTCATACTAAAATCCCAAATCACATATATAATCTTTTTCCAATAACATCAATTATTTTACCAAATTGAATTTGAATGGCAATGAAAATAAATTTTCTCTTTTGTTATAGATTGCCGCGTCAACCTTCGGTCTCCTCGCAATGACATATTTATACATTTATGAAGGCTTCCGCGATTTGTGTGATTGCTTGCGATTTTGTTTTGCAGGATGAAGCTGTTTTCTGGATTGCCTGCTCGATAATCTGCTTTTGTTCTTTATTAACGAAAAAGACTACCGGCTCGGCGAAACTGTCACTATCCTGCTTTGCCGGTTTACTTGGAAGCTTCAGGTTGCGATACCGTTCAATCTGGCCGGAAGTAAAAGGAAGAAGTTCCGAAAGCTGCTTTGCGTCCGATTGATTTGACAGTCTGTTCAGTAATGCAAGTTTCTTTTCGAGAATGTCTGTGCCGCTAAGCCTGTTGAGTGTTATACTAAGAATGTCGGCTTGCATGTCACCTGCGTCCCAGATACATACGTCAACGTTTTTATAGCCGAGCTGCTTCAAAGCTTTCACGCGAGCGTGGCCGTTGATTATCTCATACTTCGTCGCTTGCCGCTCGTTGCTCATAGCTTTTACAGCATGGGCTGAAGCCCATCCTACATGTCTTACTATTACTGGTTCGTATAAGCCGGTACGTTCTATGTTGCGGACAAGTTTTGCAAAAGTTGGTTTGCTCATGCGGCTTGGACTGTTTGGATTTTCAATGAGATTTTCGATTGGAACTGATTTGAAAATATTGTGCGTTTTTGCAGTGTTTTCCATGATTTTCTCCTTGTGTGGATAGACTCCGTCCCCGTGAGGTGCATTAAAAAAAGTTCAAAATGTCTAAAGTGACCTAAAGTTATAAGTTACAGCATGGGCTGAAGCCCATCCTACATATTTAACTTTATACTTTAGTCACTTATAATTTTAGGCACTATCTCTAAACCAGATGTAATACATCGGCCGCTCTGTTAGTCTGCTCAGGACGAATTCGGTTCGTTCCAGTGATGGGCTGCAGTAGCGTTTATTGCTGAAGCTTTTCAGGAATATTCGGAATTCTTTTTCGATAAATTGCCGTTTTTTCCTGGTTAAAAATTCTATGTCACGATGTACTTCCAGCGGATTAATGAGCATAGAGTCAACTATACCGATTGCATCGAAAGCTTCTATCATGCGAATGCAGCTTGTTTTGGGCGGTGCAATATAGGCCGTCATTCCGGCTTTTTCGAAAAATGGATTCGCCATTCCCATAACTCCGGACGCTTCGATGATTGGAACGTTTACAAGAGGCATAGTTTCACGCACGAGCTGAGCCGCAAGTCCGAGACCGCGAAAGCGGGGCTCTATAATAATTCTGCTGATTCGTCTTACAGTTTTATTCAAAAGTGAGATTTGTATTTTCCTGTCAAGTCCTGTGAAGAAATTACCCGTTGCGATATTGCGAAGTTCCAAACATGGATTTGGCATGGAATAAACAATAACACCGATAGTTTTTGCGTCAAGAGAAGATTTTTCTTTCGGTTTTAATACGAATATATTTGTTAAGGGGCCGGTTTTTGCATTTCGATAATGATATTTTGAAAGCTCTTTGTAGTCGGAGAAAGTACCTTTAGCGATTCGCATTTGTTTTGATAGAGAACATTTCAGCATGGCTGTCTCCGTATATCCTTATAGGTGACATATGTCTGACCCGAAGATTCCCTGGTAACAAGAATATCTGGTGCCAGATCCATAAGCATATCCTGGTGACTTGATGCCAGGACAAACACCGTTCCATTTTGTTTTGCGAACTTTCTGAGTTTGTAAGAGATAGAGCATGCCGTAACACGGTCGAGTTCGGAACTGAACTCGTCTGCGAAGATGTAATTTTTCTTCTGTGCAAGAGCCATTGCGAGTCGGAAGCGAAACTTTTCACCAACACTTAAATTCGCGGGTTGATTGAGAATGCTGAAGCAATCACTAAGGCCTGCGGTGCTTAGTAATTGCAATGAGACGAGTAAGCCTTCATTCATACAATCAATAACGGTTTTATCTGATGGCAGCTCTATCTGCGAGATATTGATTCTATCATGCGGCTCGATTGCATTTTCGAGTTCTCGCAAAAGGATACTTTTGCCTGAGCCGGAGGGACCTGTAATATATATGACATCTCCGGATTTAATATTGAGTTTGCAGGTGTGAATTTTCTGTTGTTCCCTGAGCCTGTCAATGGTCAGGCCGAACATTTTGCATATATCTCTTACTCGTGCGGTAATCTTTCCATCCCAGGCAATTGTTTTTTTAAGCGTAAATGAGTTCATAGTTTCTCCTTTTGTATTGTATGACGTATTTCTTCTAATACTTCTCGAATATGATAAAAGCTTGCATTTTTCTTTTTAGCGATTTGTTTTATGGATAAGCCGTTGATAAAATAATCTTTAGCGATTTCCACTTCGAACCGGGATAAATTCTTAATCTGTTTGAAAACAAAATAATTAGTCTGCATAAGTTTGCATTTAATCTTTTTTATCCTTCTGGCAATGCTGCTTGGGCTGGCTTTCAGAAGCAGGGCGATTTGCCTGAAGCTTAATTCCTTGTCCATATACATTGACATGAGTATTCTGTCTTGTGTGTTCAGCAGATAAAATCTGCTTTCGATTGTATTTAACAGTTCTTTTGAAACATTATTATGTCGAGTCGAATTCAGTTCCGAGTATTGTTGTTTGGTTTCCATTTCTTAAATCCGCTTTTTGTTATTTTGTAATTATGTTAAATATAATTTAATATATGTTAGATTATTATCAAACATTGGTATGATATTATATGTGTATATAAAATACGTCAATGGATTTTTAAAAATAATGCAGTCTGATATATTTCGAGGTGCGTATTCATTGTTTATATAGTGTTGGCAGGTAAGTACTTAGGAAAAATTAAAAACAGTGAAAAATATTTTAAAAAATTAAAAGGAATTCTGATGTTTTGATTTTGATTTACTTGAGAAAATCACTTTTTGTGAGAAATTCAGTTACTTTATGTCAGTTACTTCATATATATTCGACAAGTTCATTATTGTAAAATGGTATGAGTATAAAAAAAGTTAATTCTTGCATTCTTACTAAATAATATTATATTAACGAAAGTAATATAAGACCTTATTGATATGGATATAATCAGTGAAAAGGATATTATGAAGGGAAGGAATCCTAAAATCATAGTAGTTGGCGGTACATATATTGATATGGCCATCAAATGTAACCAGATACCATCTGTCGGCCAGTATGTTATCGGTTCGACATTGTCGTATTCCATTTCAGGCCCCGGGCCAATACAATCTGTCCAGGCGGCGTTATGCGGCTGCGAAGTTTCTCTTATAAGCAAAATCGGGTCAGGCTCATTTGCGAAAATGATTCTCGATGGCCTGGCTGAATTTAAAATCAATACCAATTATACCCAATGCGTGAAAGCCAAAAATACCGGCTTGCACTTAACTATGATAAATTCCGAGGGGGAAAACGCCGGATGTTTTTATAGCGGTGCAAACTGTGCGCTTGTTCCTATGGATATCACTACTGCCGAAGACGCTATTGCCGAAGCTGATGTATGCCTTATAGATGGTGAACTGCCGCAGGATACAATAGTTGAAGCAATTCGTTGTGCACAACTTCATGGAACGAAAACTATTCTCGATCCAGCAAGACCTTTCGAGCAGAAAGAAGACGGCTGTGGTGAGCTGCCCAATGAATATTTCTCGGTTGATGTAATCATACCCAACTTGTCCGAAGCCGCTGATATAACCGAACAAACATCAGTTGGCTTGCGAGACGGAAAACTCATCGGTTCTGATTTAATCGCACGCGGTGTAAAACATGCTGTTATTACGATGGGCAAAAAAGGTTGCCTCATTGTAAACAGAGATGGTGCGGACCATATACCCGCATTCGAAGTTGAGCTTGTCAATCAATCCGGCAGGGGAGATTCGTTCAATGGGGCCTTAGCTGCGTATTACGCAATTAAAGATGATATTCAGGGGGCTGTAAAATTCGCGTCCGCCGCTGCTGCTCTGACATGCACAAAGTTCGGGCTGCTGGAAGCTTTACCTGCAAAAGCGGATATTATTCAACTGCTCCAGCAAAACGATACAGAGCACGAAATATAAAGATTCTTCAAATTCATTTAAATAAAATCAGTAAAACCTTTGAAAGTCCGATTTATTTCATATAATTTTCCATGAAGGAGTCTATAAAGGAGATGTTTAGATGAAAAAACCCGAATTGATTATGGGACTTGCTATACTCGCGGCAGGTACTGCTATTATTGTTCTTATACTTGTTTATTCTTAAAAATGGTATAATAGCAATAATAGTATAAAGTTGTATATGTAAATTTTAGTTTAATGAAGAAGGAATTGTTTATGTACAAAAAAACTAATAAAGCAAATTTAGTGTTTATATTTGCTATGAGCTTTTCATTATTATTGTTGGCAGGTGCGGCACAACCTCAGGAAGATCCGGAATCTTCAGGTAATCAGCCGCCCTATATCGATGAAATGGTTGAGAGTTCTCAGTTAACTCAAAGCCAGGTAGATAATATGAGAAAAGACGGCCAAAGCTGGGGTAACATCAGGATTAACGCTCGTTTGGCAGAACAAATTGCGGCAAATAATTCAGACCCGGCTAAAACTGCCGAACAAAAATATCAGGAAGGTCTTAATTATGTTTTACAGCAAAGAGCCGCGGGCAGGGGATTTGGAGATATTGCAAGGGATAATAATATCAGCCTCGGCAGTGTTATGAGAAATGACAACGCAGCACAAAACCAGCAAAAAGATAAAACGCAGATCCAGAACCAAAATAAGGAACAGGAACAAAATAAAAATCTTGAGCAAACCCAGGTTCAGCAGCAAACTCAAACAAAAGCGAAAAAGAAAGGTTTGTTTGGACGTGTCTTTGGCATATTTAGTAAAGATAAGAAAGAACAGAAGCAGGAAACTTCGACTACAACTCAAACCAAGAAATCTTCAACTAAAGCCAAAACTCAACAGGACGTTTCGACTAAAACTCAAACCGAAAATTCTTCAAGTTCACAAAATGTGAAACCTCAGCAGCGTACCGAAACAAATCAAAGAACTCAGATGCAGACAGGAAATGGAAGTTCTCGTGGCGGCGGACGCGGCAAATAAAACTCTGTTTTAATTATTTATTGTTTTGATATTTATCGGGAGAATCTGAAAAGGTTCTCCCTTTTTTTTTGTCCAGTCAATACTTCTTACTCGAGAGCCAACTTGTGCTTCGTAGTGAAGGCAACAACGCAGAGCAGCAATGCCTTCACCCCCAGGGACAGCATGACAAATAAGAAACAGGTCGGTATTAGTAATTTAGAAATAGAAACGAAGTCCTATCCCCGCATTTGCACTAATATCGATATCCGGTGCTAATTCGAGAACTGGTGCTATTTCAATATAGAATTCATAAGGAGCTTTATCTTCGAAAAAATAAGTCATTCCGAACGGAAATCTAAAACCGAAGATTGTATCTCCATCATGCTTTTTTCCATTATCTTCCTCGAATTTGAGCAAAAGACCGGCACCATAATAAGCGGGCCACTGTTCAGAATTATTCAATTTATAGTCATGGAACAGGTAATCCGAATGAATTACAACTCCTTCGTCGCCTGTAAACGACCATGACAGGCCGCCGTCTATAGCATATTTTTTGTCAATCCAGTATTTGAAAGTAAAACCTGTCGGCTCGCCAACCATTAATCCGAGACCGAAACTCTTGTCCTCATTTACCTTTGCGTTTGAGTTCGCGGCTGCTATTAAAATTAAAAGTCCTATAAAGATATTCTTTATATTCATTTGCATTTCTCCTGATACAAGTTATCAATCAATATATTATATCTGATATAACATCGGCATAAAAGCATTAATTATTCGCAAAAGCCTTAAAAAATACCTGAAATCGGAAATGATACGAATAGTATTTGATAAATACAATGTATTTTATTTGTGACAAGAGATTGTGTTCCTGATACAATTACCACTCAAAGAAGAAAACGAGCAGGTAAATACATAATGAAAAAAGATATAGGAAATCCGCAGATCGAAGATGCCAAGGGTATGACGCAGAAAGACGCAGATACAATATAAAGTTTTGTGTTTAATCTGCGTGAAT
>CAZMPL010000151.1:0-8328 GCA_964567805.1 uncultured Pirellulales bacterium
ATGGGCGCATACGGCGGCACAGAGCAAGCCAGTATGACTCCATAGAAAACCGGTAATATAATTTGATATAGAAAAAAGAGCTTCCGGCGAACTATAAAGCCGGAAGCTTTTTTTTTGTTTAGTAAAAATAATTTTATTAACTGCGAGTAATAATTTCTGTTTTGGTAGGGCTGGTTAATCTATATCTTATTGATCGCCAGTAAACTTCTCTTCCGAAGGCTGAAGAAAGAATGAAAAACATCATTATCGGTGACCATAGCCAGAAAAAGCATAAATCAATTATACTGGCCGTAGTCATTCGTTTGCTGTCTTTCTCCAAAAGTATTCGTATCATTTTCTGACGCAGTATTGCTCTTATGAATTGGCCGATAAAAAATACCACTGGAAGTGACAATAAAATTATTTTTTCATTTGATGAAAATTGAAAATTAGTTCCGAACCAACCTAACACAAATCCCGCGACTATAATTCCACCCCATAAGCCAAGAACAGAGAAAACTGAACTGAGCAAACCAAAAAGCCATGTTCTGAACGCATAAACTCTTGTAATAAGAAATTGTCTTCTTGCGAATTCGAATAATTTTTTCCATGTCATTGATTCATAAGAAGCAACGAGACAGGCAGGGACAAAAATTATTTTCAAACCAGCTTTTTTAACCGTACGGCTGAGAGACAAATCATCGCTCAAAACATTGGGCCATAACTTATTGAGTCCTATTTCACGAAAAACTTCAGTACGAATAGCCATGGATCCACCCCATGCCTGGTTGTATCTTGTGTTTCCTAACAATTGGGCAACTTTGGCGTTTAATGCAGAAAGTGTAAGACTTGCCGCATTATTTTTTTCAGGTACGTACCACCTGTAACCGGTTGTAGCTCCATTTTTTGTCTTACGAAGCGGATAAACAAGGTGGCTTAACCAGTCTTTGTGTACACAGATATCCGAATCCGCAAAAGCCAAAACGTTAATGTCACTTCTGATTTTATTATAGCAATACAGAAGGTTGTGGATTTTTTGGCTGCATGACTGACTTGGTCCGGCAATAAATATTTGCACTTCACTTGCTTTTGATTCCCGTCTTAATTCTTCTTTTATTTTGCACAATTCAGCATAAGCAGGATCAGACTCATCTGCTACAACAAACCATAAAAGATAGTTTTCATAATCCTGATGAAAAAAAGAGGAGATATTTTTTCTAAAAGCTGAATCCAGCCCTTTGCAAGGTATAATAAGAACCGTTTGTGGACGATACCATCGTTTTTTTCTGAATTTATTCAGAACGTAATGATAAGAGCTAAAAGACTGATACAGAAAAAGAATCTGCGATAATATTGCGGCTAAAGCTATATAGTAATACCATTCCATAAATTTATTCTAACTAATAAAGTCGATAAGAACATAAGCTAAAAACAATATTTTTGCCGGTATCCTTATTTTCTTATTTTAGACGATGTCCTTAATTTTGTTTAGCGTTACGATTTTTATCAGAGGATAGATGCTAATGGAACAAGACAATCTATCAACTGCTCGATATTATAACGCTTTTCCAGACTAATTGAAAGTATATGGCCATGATTATGATTGCATGCTAAAATTATAAGATTATTCCCGGCTTTACACCATCCCTGGTCCTGCTGCTGATGCCCGAGAACAAAAAGGTCAACGTCGAATAGCTTGGCCATTTTATCGAGTAGTTCCTGGCCCAGGTTTCTTCCCCATGTTAAAAGATAGCCTGAGCCTGGCCCGGGTCTGGCAATGTCCTCGAGTTTTAATGGTCGTTCGAGAATTCCAGGATCGAATTTATCTGCACATCTGTCTGCCGGAAGAGAATGTGACATCCAAATCCTGTTTTCGCTCCTGACCGCAAGCGGCTGGGAAAAGAGATATTCTTTTATTGTTGTTACAATATCAGGTGCGGCTTCTTTGTATTTTCTTGCTATTGCCTGACTCATCGCGCGGTTCATTTCCTTACCATCTTTCATCACTTCAGTGTCCAAAATGAACGCCGTATCGTGATTACCAAGAATGATATGGACTTGTTCCGGAAATTTCAGTTTGTAACGTATAGCGTCGAAAAGTAATTGATATGATAAACAGCCGCCTTGTGAATCTTCCGGGCCGCCGTGTATTATTTCCTGCAGGACTACATGCCTTTCGGGATTATTCGGTAAATCTGCAAAAGATACAATTCGCTCGAAATTTCGCCTGTGTCCATGAAGGTCACCAGTTATTATAAGACTTCCTTTTAATGGCAATTCAATAAGGTTTCCTCTACGAAGTGTGCTTTCGTAATTGGCTTTGATACCATTCTTTAGAAGTTCAATTATTGTTTGAGGCATTTTTAGTAGTTTTTATTTTATCGCCGAAGATACTATGCACCATAACGTCGAGTCTCGAAATTACTATCGACATATCCCGAGGTCGTTGTGCAGGGTCATCTTCGATGCAATCCATTACAAGTTTGGAAACACCTATAGGCAGAAGGGGTTTAATTTCATGAGGCGGACGCTTGGGTTTCGGTGCTTCAGGTAATCCGAACTGGTTCTTTTTGGGAATCAAAGTCGGTACGTGTTTACCTGTAAGAGCCCAGTACATTGTCGCACCGAGATTGTAAATATCCGTTTGCGGTGTCAAAGGCAAACGTTTTACCTGTTCTGGAGCGATATAGTCCGGCGTACCCTGAATTCTCTTCTTGGTTGTGCCTGTTTTGCAGCTCTGGCCCAGGTCGATTATTTTGATTGAGCCTGCTTTGTTGATAAGAATATTATTTGGTTTTATATCACAATGTACAAAACCATGCTGATGCATCGCGCCTAAGCCGCCCGCTACCATCCTGAAAATAAGCAAAACATCACCCAAACTCAATGACGAACGGTCTTCGAGGCTATCGCCATCGAAATATTCCATAGAAAGAAGCATTTCTTTAACTTTGAACATGCTTCGGATTTTTTTTAGTTTATAACATTTCCGAACGTATTGATGGTCAACTGCCACCGCAACGTTATATTCCATTTCCACCTGTTCGAAAATTCGAGTATCTTCAGGTCTCTCGAAAGTAACTCGTTTTAGAGCGACCTGCTTATCATCTTCCAAATCTGTGGCCAGGTATATTGTACTTCGGGCACCGACACCTAAACGTCTTATAATACTAAACCCACCAATATCAAGAATGTCTTTAGCCATATTGTAATAATAACTTAAAATACTTCAGCGCAAACCTTATTGTCTTTTCAAAAGACGTTATATGCGTCAAAAACGCCTCCTGTTCGATTAAAAACGCCACTCCTAATAATATCGAACATCCGGACAAACTACTTAAATTCAATAAACCTGATATTATACAACATAAGAGTCCTTTTTTCCAGTATTTGATTTTTTTCAATAGAATATTAGTGAAAATTTATTCTTGGGCTTGACAAATCTTAAGAAATGGGCATAATAAGACGATAGTTAAGGCAGAAAACCTTCCTCAGGAGGTTTTAGTTTTAATTTTACCTATTCCCCGATAGCTCAATAGGTAGAGCGGGCGGCTGTTAACCGCCAGGTCGTAGGTTCGAGCCCTACTCGGGGAGTTTCTTGCTTAGCCGGAAACGCGGTTTTTACTGTGTTCTGGCTGTTTTTTTTGTCTCTGGTTGTCTCTGTTAATATCCTGTCTTGTGCAGATTTTGTCCAAGCAGGTGGACAATATAAAATTCCCCAAATTCGGTAAATATGTCACCGCTTGTCTATTTTGTTCTAACTTTTACTATCCAGCTTGACTAAATAATTTTTAATAAACTTCTCAACAGCCATTACAACTTCGTCTTTAAGTTCAGCCGGACTTTGTGCTATCCATACAGTAAAATTATATAATTTCTGTTTATCTACCTCAATCCACTTGCCGTTCATATATAAAAATACAAATAGTGTAGTTAATGCGATTCTCTTGTTCCCATTCTGAAAAGGGTGGTTCTTGATCATCAGGTAAAATAAAATAGCGGCTTTCTTTACAAGTGAAGGATACAGAGATTTTTTTGAAAACTTCTGGAATGGAGTTAAAAGACAGCTTTCAAGAACATTAGGAAATCGTGTTGAGAAGTCCGGGATCGGCTCATCAAAAGTAAGCATTTCTCTTGCAAGATTAAACGTTATATGTTCGACATCTGCTTTGGTAATAATTTTCATTCCTTGCCCAGCTTTCTCAATACTTCATCATATTCTTTTACGGTCTTTTTAACAGCCTTCTCTATTCGGCTCTTATCCTTAACACTTGTTTTTTCACCAAGTATATTAGCCGCTTCATTGTCGGTTATTACATATATTTTTCCGATTTTTTCAGCCTTAATTTGACCTTTTCGGACTTTCCTGTAAACCTCAATACGGCTTAGTCCAATTAGTTCAGCCAATTGAGGTATTGTAATATACTTGTCATTAACCATTTACTCACCTATAGTTACGTTGTTACTAATATAATAATTATGTAACGTATGTTACCAATTATAATACAATGTAACATAGGTTTCGGCATTATTCAAGTATAAATACTAATATTGTTAACTTTTTTCTGCGGTTACTCCTTCGAGTAATCTTCTTTTATTATCCTGCAACCGCTGTACAATTCCAGCCGGTGTTCCAGCACTGGCTTTTTTTGTTTTCATAGTTTTTCCTTTTTAATTGATTGCCAAATTTTTCTATGAGGTAATCCCGCTTTTATCCAGCTTTCAACTTCGTCCCTTCGGTAAAGAACTTTCCGGCATAATCCAACTGAAAGCGGCGCAAATTTACCGCTTGAATTTAAGCGATAGAGCTCCGCTCTGGATATGTTTAATAATTGGCAGGTTTGAGAAATATCAAACAAAGCAGGAATAATCTTTTCTGATATGTCTTGTTTAGTAATTCCAAATTTTTCGTTATCTGTTGTAATCATAATGATATATTTAAGCAGATAACAATATTTTAAATTATGTTATTTTGGGGGGATTGTTTAAAATCACTAAGTGACGTTTGAAACTGTATTTATAATAAAAGAAATTATTGTTTTTTTACTAAAAACTAAAAGTAACAAAATTAAATGTTATTTGTTACGTTTTTAGCTCTTTTACATGCCATTTCAGCGGCTTTGCCAGATGGAATACCAAATATATCAGCTACTTTGTTCCAAGCTCCCTTTGTATCCAACTTTTTGATATGTTCATCGAAAGTGTTTTGCATTGATTGCAATAGTTCTGGAGTATATTTTTTCTTTCGGCCTCTTTTGTTATCCGTTTTGTTTGTTTCCTCCGGTTCTTGTGTATTTTTTGTCGCTAATTCATGTTGTGGTTTTAAGGCTGTTTGTAGCTGTGTGACTATTTTATGAAGTTCCTGTTCAAGATTTTGTTTTTCTGGTAATTTTTTTTCAATCGCATTCATTTTTAATGTTACATCAGAAGACATTTTGTATTTAGGTATAGAGTCTAATTGCTTGCTAAAATTCATACTGTGATACATTAATATTTTGCCTATTACTTTTATTATATTTCCTTGAATATTTACACTAATCTCCGGACCAAATGTTTTCCACAACCAAGGCTTGGATTCTTTCAAATATTCCATTACTTTTAAAAAAGCTTTAAATGGGTTTTTATTATTTATGCAACTTGTATATGTCACAGATGGATTAATATTTTGTGTTACAACACCAATTTCAATAAGGCTGTTCAATAGTAATTCTTCTGGGGGTAACTCTGTAACTGAATGTTGCTCCTTAAATAAATCAATGCCTTGCCATTTGTTCCCATTAACAAAATCCCTAAAAGTATTTGTAATTTTCATAAAATCGTCAAAACACTTTTTTGATTCTCGAAGGAAATCATCCTTATATTTTAACATTATTTCGATACGGTCATTTTCTGTATATGGATCATTTAATTCAACTACCGTAGATAAAAAATTAGACCATATTTCTTTTACAAGAAGTTTAATATAGTTCACAAATTTATCTCCGGCGTCATTAAAACCAATAGAAAGCAACCATTTTCTTGAATTTTCAAGTATTGATTGAAGCTTTTCTTGTGCTTCAAGAAGGTCTTTGAGTTTTACAAAAACATTTAATGCATGAATTTTTTCTTTATTATCATTATAGCTTTTTTCAGTACGTAAGTTTAAAAGTGGACTGAATACATTATTAACTTGCATGGCTTTAACCATAAAATCATCCATTGCATCAATTATGTAAAGTCCGGTAGAAGCTGAAGCATTTATTATCTCAGATTTTTCAATGTTCTTTTTTTTTGTCAATTTTAACCTGTCCTTATTTCGGGTCGGCACAAGCAGGAATAACCGACAGGTGTTTGTTATCCCCGATTGTACCGCTTAATCGGTAGCTATCCGATTTTTCCGATATATAATATTATTTTTTATCATTATCTTAAAAACTACTATTTTGTCAAACGATAGCTCCTTTTTTCTTGCTTCCAAACCACTAACTGGCTATATTGAGTCCAGAGATTTGCAACTTTGAGAAGTTTATCGCTCTGATAATATTTTAAATATTTTGGAGAGTTGAAAAATGAAAAAGGTTATGCTGTTATCAACATTGTTATTTGTCATATCAGGTTGCTCAAATCCTTTTACAAAATACTATACCGACCTTTCAGGCGGGGTAAATGTCCTAAAAGAACAACCTCTATACAATTTTATAATCAGCAAAGATAAACCAAGATTATTAGAAGGTTCAAACTTGGAACAAGACGCATATAATATGCTTGAAAATGGTTATGGCAATCTCGGATTTTCAAACTTCAATGCAGGTGAAATAGACCAGAAACAAGCTATTGAACAAGCCAAAAAAATACATGCCGATACAGTTATTGTTTACCGTCAATATACTGATACGCTTTCAGGTAGTATGCCTTTAACATTGCCGGATACTCAAACATCTTATCATTCTGGTAGTATTTATGGTTCGGGTGGTGGATTTGCAACTTTTTCAGGGACATCGACAACTTATGGAACTCAAACTACTTATGTTCCCTATCACGTAAGAAGATATGATTATCTTGCCACTTATTGGATTAAATTCAAACCTTCACGTTTAGGTATCCACTTTGATGACCTTACTCCAGAGCTTCGTGATAAGATAGAATCAAATAAGGGTATTTATGTGGTCGCTGTAGTTAAGAATTCCCCAGCATTTAATGCCGACTTGTTACGAAATGATATTATAAGAAAATTCAACGATATAGATGTAAATGATGTAGCTCATTTTAGTAAGTTGCTGTCTGAATATATAGAGTCAAATATTCGACTTGAAATAATCAGGAATGGGAAATTTATAATTAAAAATATATTACTTGTTGATTTGCCTGCTTCATCTGACACTAAAGCTGGAAACTAAGTTTCCGCTACAGTCCTTGAAAACAAAAAGAAAGACTGAAATGAATCAAAATGTTTTAAAAAATACGTAGTTACCACAATTGACAAAGCAGTCAATAAAATGGTAAAATGCCGCCCGAGCCGTTTGAGTTTCTCATTTTTTAGAGGATAGGTTTAATAATAACAAAATTTGAGGAGGTTTATGAGATGAAAAGACAATCAGTAACCGCATTGTTCGCAACATTAATTCTTTGTTTTTGGTCTAATTCAACACTTGCAGATATTTATTACTTAGACCTTGATGGTGGCGACATTATTGGTTTAGTGGTATATATAAATAATGAAACGGTTTATGACGAAGAAGCTTCTATTTCACATGGACCTATATACCCAGTACCTTCTCATGATGAAGTTTTCGATGAATTATCCTATAATGATGGTACTGTCAGTGCTTATGTTAGTACATCTTACGGATTTAGCCGTGAAGAGAATGGTTTTACCATTAACTTGTCAATCAACGGTTCTGGGACACAACTTGAAAATGTTATGTACTATTTTCCTCGTCTTTATTGTGAATATGGGCCCGCATGGCAAATTTATAACTTGCAACCAAATGAAAAAGTTTTAATGAAAGTTGAAATTATTGGTTCTAATCCTGATTATTTAAATGGTTGGTATTACAACCTTTGGCAGCCTTTAAACTTTAATTATGATGGAACATATTATACAACATACCTAACCGAAGGTAATTATCGTATGTGTCCGGGTATGGACTCTTGGGACTCTCCGTATCCAATAAATACAGACATAAGTAGAAACTGCCAGATAAACTGTACATTTGAAGTTGTTCCTGTCCCCGGCGCAGTTTTACTCGGTCTTATCGGTTTAGGTTATTCAGGATTGCGATTGAGAAGAAAAACTATTTAGCTTTTATTTGCCAAGCATTTTTCAGCTTCTGTGATTCGCTTTAAGCGTATACGTGATTTGCTTTATCA
>CAZMPL010000152.1:0-8287 GCA_964567805.1 uncultured Pirellulales bacterium
CCTCCGCAAGGAGTCCGTGGGACCTACTAAATTGGCTTTGTTTCGCAAATTCATTCTCGTCCCTCATCTCTCTTCTCTCGTCCATCGTGTACTTTTCTCGCCGCAACTTCTGCAATTTACGAAGCTCCGCCGATGCCTTATACAAACTGCTCTCGATTCGTTTCTCGTAAATAAGCAATTCCTCAAGTACCTTCGAATTAGAGAAATCCCTTCTTAACGCCAACCCAATTATCAGGCTCATATCACCTTGTTCGGCCAGCTCTCTTGCCGGTTGAGTATCACTTAACGTTTCAGTAAGACGGTCATCAATCATTAACTCCATAGCCGCATTCTGAAAAACCTCGGCACGTTTTAGCCGCCATGATAGATTGACAATTCGCGAAGCGAGCATTTCCTCCATAGCTCCGACCGGCGACAAGTCCTGAATCATTTCATCATGAAAAATATTGTACTCTTCCTGGCTTTCAGTCCTGATAACATTTTTGCAAGAACACAATCCATGCTTTGTCGCGTTCTGCGAAACGGTTTCTTTTCCCTGTTCCGTACGCGACCCAGTAGATTTGAGTGCGTTCTGACGATTGGCTTTGTTTTGCGCTTCACTTGCCATAACTTCCCCTTTCTTTTCTATGTAGGGTGCGTGCAACGCACCATTTTTTGATTTGGTGCGTTAGCACGCACCCTACTGTAACTGATTTTTATTAACTTTTTTTGCGGGAGCAAAAAAACATATCTCCCTCTGTAATTGCGGCTGTGTTGCGTTTTTGATTGAAAAGTACGCTAAAAACAAGGGTGCCCCAAAACAACTAAACACTAATAAAAGATGTAACGCTTTTGATTAAAAATTATGCCAAAAATGAGGGTGATGAAAAAAGGTAGGCCCCACGGGCTCCCAGGGAGGTGGGATTTGCTACTCTGCGAAGTAAATTGCTACGAAGCATGAGCTACCCCACCGATTCATATAGTTCGTACTTCGCAGAATAACAAATCCCACACTACAAAAGAAAATAACTATCTATCTAAAAGTCTAAAAGGTATAATTCTAAGCTTATTTGAAAGTGGGAAAATAATGTTTAAAAATAAAGAATATTTTATAACCGGATATAGAGACTGGCTTAAGGAATTTGCTGAGTATAAATATTTAATTTTTCTTTCGCTGATAATTTTTGCGATAGCTACTTACCTTGACTATTTATCCGGAGTGTACACTTCAAAGGTGGAATCGGCAGATGTGCCAGATTTAATTTTAGACCATATTGCCCCTGTAAAATTAGGTATTATATATATCTGGGGTTATATCTTTTTCACTTCGGTACTGGTTTTTTATCCCGTATTATTTCATATCAGGACTTTGCATATTGTAATAAGTCAGTTTAGCATGCTTATAATGCTCAGGTCAGTTTTTATTCTTTTAACTCACCTCCATTTGCCGCAGGATGCTATTATTATCGACTTCCCCGGAATATTTCAGAAATTAAGTTTTCAAAATGATATGTTTTTCTCCGGCCATACCGCGATTCCGTTCCTGGGATTCCTGATGTTCAAAAAGAAAATCAGATACCTGTTTCTATTCGGCTCGGCAATGATGGGATCCGTGGTTTTATTAATGCACGTACATTACAGCATAGATGTTTTTGGTGCATTTTTCATAACCTACGGCAGTTATAAAATCGGAAACCTCATAATTCGAAAAGCAGAGCATTTCATTAGAAGTTAAGCAATACCCATAAAAATGCTCTCATACTTTTTTATGTCAATATAGATTTATATTGATTCTCCATTAACAACTTTGTATATTTTGCAAGTAAAAATATATTATATTTAGGGAGATTTATTATGTCTGATCCATTTGCTGCAATAAGTTTCATTCTTGAAAATATTCAGAAACTTAAGAAAATCAATGAAAAGATAAAGGATGCAGAAATTACTGGTATCATCAGCGACTTACAACTTTTTATTTCAGATCTCAAACTTGAATTAGCTGGTGAACGTGAAAAAAATGCTCTACTACAAAGCCGAATTCGAGAATTAATTGAGCAGATCGACATTTCCAACTCTGTCGAAAATCGAGATAATTTTATTTATAGAAAAATTGATGAAAACAATTCTACAGGTCCTTATTGCCCAAGATGCTATGGAAAAGAAAGAAAATTAATTGCTCTCTTATCCATTCAGGAAGCCTTTGGTTGTACTATTTGCCATTTTATCCTTAAGAAAAATGGAACAGGTATTGATTCAGGAAGGAAAAATAAACTTATAAATGAAAATCTTATATAGAAGAAATACATAAAATTATATCTTTTATTTTAGAGGAGTATATATGACATGGATTGTGGGAGCATCTACACTATTTGGTTATGGTGTAGTTATTTCTGATATTCAAGTTAGTTGTGGTGTTTCAGGGCCAAGAATTGATATACTCCAGAAAGCATATCCAGTTAGTAAATACATTGTAGCCGGATTTGCTGGCGATGTATTTCCAGGTTTTGCTCTTTTAAATAACTTATGGAGATTTCTTAATTCACCACCTCTGGAAAATGATGAATGTTGGGATCCTCAATGGGTAGCTGAAAATTGGCCCAAAGAAGCACAAAAGGTATATCAGCAAATTGAGAAGGAGAATAAGTATCAGGGAACAGATATTTTAATGATGGGCTTGAAGGCATTTGTAAATCAGAAGAAGCGAATATTTGGTGATGCAAAAGGTCATTTGACTGTTTTTCGTAGTCCTGATTTCTTGCCCGAGACAGAAGAAGGAGGAAGAAAAGCAATGAGTATAGGTTGTGGTGCTTTTGTTCCAAAGTACACTAACATGTTAGAAAATTTGATGCGTGATGAGAACCTGACATATATGAAAGGAGAGATTTACAATCCCGGTGGTTATGGACGCAGGATAGCTGAAAATCTTAAGTGGATCGTCCAGAAGAATCCTGAAGATGGCATTAGCGAGCACTTTCAACTTTTCGTTGTTAGATTGGGAGAAATTCGCCTGTTTAACTCAACAGGTATGCCAAAGCTAGCAAAAAGCTGGGATGAACTTAATGCAATGCTTCAGGACAATACAGATTTACACTCTCTTATAGCCAATAATTCTTGAATAGTATGGAAATGGAATACGAAATATATCAGTTACATCTTACAAATCTATATATTCGGGGCAATTGGAAATTTTTATTGTTCTGGTTGATTGGCCGCTGTGTTCGAGTTCTATGCGGATGTAATTTATCGTTTTGAGTGCCTCTTCGATTTTGTCCGCCCATTCTATAACAACAATCGAATTTGGGTAACAATAATCATCGAATCCGAGCACTTCAAATTCGGCTATCGATTCGAGCCTGTACGCATCTATGTGATAAATGTCAAAGCGTCCATGGTATTCGTTTACAATCACAAACGTCGGACTGTTCACCTCGTCACTTTCTTCTGCGCCTGCACCTTTAGCGATTCCTTTTATAAGATGTGTTTTTCCGGTACCTAACTGCCCATTTAAAGCGATAACTTCGCCGCCTTTAAGCTGGGAGCCAATTCTGCGGCCAATTTCAATGGTCTCTTCAGGAGAATTCGTCACTATGCTGTATGTATCTCTCATAATTAATCTGTAAGATGGTCAAAACCTTTAACCTGAATATCTGTTATCCGCCCGTCAGGCATTTTTATCTTAAAGTCACGTTGCCAGGTAATAACTCCAATCTTTGTAATTGGTACAGGTTCGTTCCATTGATCCAGCAATTTATCGAAATCAGTTTGCGAAAGAGTAAAAAGAAGTTCGAAATCCTCGCCGTCATTTAACGCGGACGCCAAAGGATTTTCAGTTCTTTGCGCATCTTTTGAAATCGGAATTTTAGCCGCTTCTATCAATGCACCGACCTTACTTTGCGTACATATTCGATTCAAGTCACTGCTTATACCATCGCTAAGGTCCATCATGGAATGCAGATTGACCATCTGCGCCATTTTGAGAGCTTCGTTTACCCGCGGCTCGAAATCAAGGTGTTTGCCGAAAATTGAACCACCCAAAGAGCCTGTTACACAAATAACGTCCCCGGCTTTTGCTCCCGACCTTCTTACAGGTTTATTACTCGCAAGCCTGCTTAACATCGCGACATTTATTACGAAAGGACTATCGGTTCTCCACCTTGTAATGTCACCACCCACCAACGGGCAATTATATTTTTTACCCGCCCGCATAATGCCCGCATGAAGCTCTTTTAACTCATCAGAACCGAAATCTTTTGATAAGCCAACAGAGACAACCGCGGCGAGAGGAATCGTAGCCATTGCGGCACAGTCACTGAGACTCGCGGCCATTGCTTTATATCCAACCTGTTCGATTGTCGCGGTCGATAAATCGAAATGCACGCCGTCAAGTAATATGTCGGTAGTAATTAATACAGACTCATTTCCAATACGAATCTGCGCCATGTCATCGCCAATACCAATAGGAAAATCCTCAACAGGTAACGAGCACTGGCTCGCAAACCAGCTTGTGATTTTGTCTTCGCCGTTTGTCATCTTTGTTCCAATTGTTTCGTCCAATACTCGATTTGTCTTTTTGCCTGCATGGGTCCTGCAGCGCCTTCAGTGACATAACTGTTCGCGACATTCGCGGAACCAAGACTATCATATACATCCGGTTCGATAGCTGCACAAGCCTGTTTCAGCTCTTCGAGATTAAGCTCTCCAAGTTTTTTTGTTTCCTTTTCACATTTCGCTACAAGCTGACCTACTATTCCATGCGCTTCGCGGAACGGGATACCTTTCTTAACCAGGTATTCGGCGAGTGCTGTTGCATCGAGAAAACCTTCATCTAATCCAGCGGCTATTTCAGTGACATTAAACTTCATATTAGAAATAATTCCGCGCGCCATATCAAGACAGGCTTCTACAGTATCTGAAGAGTTGAATATATGAATTTTATCTTCCTGCATATCACGGTTATACCCGGAAGGCTGTCCCTTGAGTATCGTTAGCATTCCAACCAGGGAGCCGAAAACACGTCCTGTCTTGCCGCGGATTAATTCAGCGACATCGAGATTTCTCTTTTGTGGCATCATGCTTGATGATGTGCAGTAAGCATCGTCAACGGAAACGAACCCGAATTCATTCGACGAATACAGAATTAAATCTTCCGCTAAAGTCGATAGATGCGACGCGATTAATGAACAATCAAAAATGAATTCAGCACAAAAATCCCTGTCACTGACTCCGTCGATGCTGTTGTAAGTTATATCGGAAAAGCCGAGCAGTTCCGCAGATTTCTTCCTGTCCAAAGGAAGAGTCGAGCCGGCAAGCGCACCGCTGCCGAGAGGAGAAATATTAAGCAGGACTTTACAATTTTTCAGCCTTATAAAATCACGCTCGAGTCTTTCGACAAAATTTAAAAGATACGAAGCAATCGAAACGGGCTGTGCTCTTTGCAAATGAGTATAGCCGGACATGATGTTATCAACGTACTTTTGCGCCAGCTTGATAAAAGCCTTTTGCAGCAGCGCAATTTTAGCCTGAATAATTTCTATTTCATCTCTCATCCAGAGCCTGATATCAGTAGCTACCTGGTCATTACGACTTCGACCTGTATGAAGTTTCTTTCCTGCCGGACCGGTTTTTTCAATAAGAGCGGCTTCTATAGCCATATGAATATCTTCATACTTTTTATCGAACTTGAACCGCCCCGCCTCGATTTCTTCACTTATCGCGATAAGCGCATCCTTTATCTGCCTGAACTCATCTTTCGTAATGAGTTTCTGCTCGGACAGCATTTGAGCATGCGCAATCGAGCCTACAATATCATACTTATACAAACGCTTATCAAAAGAAAGCGATTCTACAAAATCTACGGTCAAATCATCAGGCTCACCCGACAATCTTTTTTCCCAACTTTTTTCAGCCATATTTTTCTCCAGGAAAATTTCAATATTTTACAAGATAATACGCACTTCGAGAGTCCATGTCAATATTTCTAATTGGGCAGAAATAGATAATTTATTTCATTGAATTGTTGTTAAAGTCGATAAAATGAGGATAAAAAAAATGGGAGAGCAACGATGTACTCTCCCGAGGTCTATGTGACTCTTTCCGTTTTATATTAATCCTTACTTATTTTATCCGTTTACGATCTTACATGTGTGCATGAACTTTAGATAGATAAAACAAGTTCAAACTAATATGGCCTTTTTGGTCATTATTCAGAGCCACTTTTTTCAAATTTATATAGATTAGTTCGGTTATCTTACTGTTAATTCTTGAAGCTTTTTTAAAATGTTTTCTTATCTTTTGCAATAAAAAGACTTACGACAAAAAATAATTTGATGCATGATTGATAATGCGTTATTATGGCTTAAAAATCGTGCTTTTTATGAAATGTTTTTTAATTTGAGTGAAAAAATAATGAAAATTAAAGTTCTTGGAATTTCGACCAGTCCCAGGCGCAACGGTAATAGCGATTTACTTATCCAAAACGCACTTTCCGGCGCTGAATCAACCGGCGCTAATATCGAATATCTCAATTTAAATGACTATAAAATCAATCCCTGCATCGAATGCAATTCGTGCTCAAAAACAGGAAAATGTATTCTTAAAGACGATTACGAAAAAGTACTTGAAAAAATCTTCAGCGCGAACAGGCTTATTTTTGCAACTCCCGTATTTTTTATGAGTATTTGCGCACAGGCAAAAGCATTGATTGATAGAGGCCAATGCTTATGGTCAGAAAAATATATCCTGAAAAGAGAAAATATAAATTCTTCGCGTGATTGCAGAGCGATGGTAATAGCTACCGGCGGCTCAAAAAGCAAAAATCAATTCCAATGCGTACGATGGATTTTTAAGACTTATTTTGACTGCCTGAATGTAAAATACTTTTCCGGTTTGTATGTCGGCAAGGTCGATGAGTCAGGAGCAATACAAAAACATCAACAAGCTTTAGAGGAAGCATACAGGCTCGGTTCCTTGCTTGCTTCGCCAGATACGCCCCTGCCCGAGAAACCTATCGATATAGAACTCATTAACGTTTAATATTGTAAATATTTTGACAGTTAGCAATATGTATCAAGTAGTTATTTTACCGGATACATATTGTTATATATTTTCTGGTATATACGTAGAGATTTGGTTTGATTTCCAAAGCTTCCGACTCGTATAGACATCTTAGTGGAATATTCAGTAGGAGCGGTCATTTTTATTTGTATTTTTTTTTCTTCAGCATCATAAGCGACGATTGTCGCCGAAAGTGCATCTTTTGATTTGCTTACGACTTTTATTTCAAGCTGCTCAACAGCTAATAATGCCGCGGAATAAGCTATTTCAATATTTTTATTTTCGGTCGATTCGAGGTCGCCATTTATATATGCGGCGGTACCTGCGGCTCCGAGCCCAACAGCAGCGACTACACAACCCTGGCAGAAAATCGCCGTTCCGATAAGAAGAACCATTAATACGTTCTGTTTCTTTTTCATAATCACAATCCTTTATGTAAAATTCATTCCAAATTCAATAATTTGATACATAATAGTTTACTTTATGTCAAGTCTAACCTGAAAACATTTTTTACTACAATTTATATTTTATTCCCATTTTCAAAAAAAAGGTCTATACCAAAAAATTCAGTACAGACCATTAATTGACAATTATTACTATAATATACTATTCAGCAAAAGCTATATAATTAATTCCATCCTTAATAAACCGATTATTCACCTACCTTTTGAATCAATAACACATCCAAACGCGGCGGATTCACTGTATCCGTATCCCTGTATGCTAATGTAATAGTTGTCATACCGGACGGTATTGTCCAGGTAACTGTTGGATTGCTATTATCATCCTGTGTACTGTGAACATCATCCCAGTGCCATGCGGCTCCAGCAGGTATCATATTCCAACGACACCACCCGCTCGAATGAAGGTTTACATCCGTTGTTGCACCTTCTACTTTTAGCCAGAATGCATCCTGATTGGTGGCTTCGACATTGACTCGACCATAAATTACATATTTGCCGCCGGTCAAATTAACCTGATAAGTGACTCTGCCATCTGCTGGAGGTTCAACTTGAGACGCGGCAGTACCATTCTTGACATGTATGTACTGGCCGCCTGAAGCACCTTCTATTACATCATTAACTTCCATAGGGGACGTTATGGTCGCACAGGCTTCTGCTTCAATAAACACATCAGTATAGGCTACCTTCGGCTCTATACCTGTAAGCATGATGTCATCAAACCAGATTATACCTTCACCGCCTGTCGAACCAATCTTCTCAATTCCAATTGTAATTGTCGGAACGTTGGAAAG
>CAZMPL010000153.1:0-4780 GCA_964567805.1 uncultured Pirellulales bacterium
TGCAAATGCTTATGAGAAATTCATCTGAAATTGCCAAAGAAGCTGAAGATTTGGCGACAAAGATGAAGCTGATAAACAGTGAATTGGAAGTCACTGTAATCAGCGGATTTTCACAAATGGGAAGCGGCTCATTGCCAGCGCAGAACCTTGCGACTACTCTTGTTGCGATAAAGTCATCTCAATTATCCTCTGATGATTTGGCAAAGAAATTGAGGAAATATAGTACACCTGTTTTTGGCCGCATACAAAATGATCAGGTGCTTTTTGATCCGCGTACTCTTCTTGAAGGTGACAAGGAAATCATAATAAAAGCTGTGACGGAAATATTCGGTAAAAAGTAATGAGTTCAACTGGATTAGTGCGAAAAAATATAACACTTGGTACCGCAGGGCATATAGACCATGGCAAAACCGCGTTGGTAAAATGTCTTACCGGTTGTGACACGGATTACCTTAAAGAAGAAAAAGAGCGAGGCATGTCCATTGAACTTGGATTTGCACCGTGTTCTATTTCCGGTCTGGAAGTAGGAATTGTCGATGTCCCCGGCCATGAGAATTTTATAAAAACGATGGTCGCCGGCGCAAGCGGCATAGATGGAGTAATATTTATCATAGCCGCCGATGACGGTGTTATGCCGCAAACTCGCGAACATCTCGATATTATAACACTCCTTGGAGTAAAATATGGTATTGTTGCGCTGACAAAAGCGGATTGTGTCAGCCCGGAACGGCTGGAAAGTGTCACTGATGAGATAAAGAGTTTTCTTTCCGGAACTTTTCTTAAAGATGCTCCGATTCTGCCAGTATCGAGTATTACAGGCCAGGGGTTCGGTGCTTTTTATGATGCATTGCTGGAACTTGTCGATTCTATCGTGCCAAAACAAAATAACGGAATATTCAGATTGCCCGTAGAACGTGTTTTTTCTGTAAAAGGTTACGGTACGGTAGTTTCAGGTATTCCGGTATCAGGTTTGATAAAAGTTGGTGACGAAGTCACGCTATTTCCTCAAGATTCGAAGGGACGAATTAAAGCGATACAGGTTTATAAGGATCAAAGTGATACCGCTATGGTTGGTCAGTGTGCCGCTCTTAATGTCCCGCAATGGGATTACAAAACAATTAGAAGAGGTTGCTGTGTCACGCTTGGCGAATATTTTAAGCCCGAGCAATGGTTCTTATGTAAATTAAGAATTCTTGATGATGTAGAACGCCCAGTGAAGAACGGAATCAAAGTGAAATTTCATACAGGTACTTCTGAAGTAATTTCAACTTTATTCTTATTGGAAAGCAATAATGCTTCAGCGGGGCAGGAGTGTTTTGCTCAGATAAGATTGGATGATGAAGAGAAAATAGTAACGGGTCCACGTGACAGGTTCATTATTCGCAGTTTGTCACCTGTTCAGACTTTAGGCGGCGGAATGATTATTGAGGCTGTTTCATATAAATATAAAAGAAATCAGCCTGAAATTTTACAGGATATTCTGGAACGTGAAGAAGCGGTATCGAACAATAAAGATTTTGTTGAATATGCGATAAAAGATGCGCCCGTTCAGGCAATTGAAAAAACAGAAATTTCTTTTCGCACTAAAATTTTACCAGATGAAACCGACCGCATTCTTGGTGATTTAATAAACGAAGGTAAAGTTTTAAGTCTGGATTCAAAACTTTTCATTCACCAGAAAACATTATTAAATATAAAGCAAAAACTTATTGGCATTGTAACGGATTTTCACAATACGAGCCCGGAAAGCCCCGGCATGGCTCTGGAGCAAATGCACGAAATTTCAGGTTTGAAAAAGGACGTTTTTGACGGGATTCTGAAGCTGCTTATTTCTGAAGACAGGCTTGTCGAGCGAAAAAGCCGTATCGCATTGTCAGAACATATCGAGAAATTCAGTGATTCCGAGCAGAAACTGTTACAAAATGTTGAATTGCTATATAAAAACCAACTTTTTGATCCGCCCGATATACCGGAAGTCATGGAGAAAACAAAAGTTTCAGAACAGGAAATACGCAAAATTCTGAAGATTCTTTCTGAGCAGCAAAAACTTGTAAGAGTTGAAAATGATATGTTCTTCCATAATCAGGCAGTTGAACAGGCAAAAGCCACTTTGATTTCATATATAAACCAGAATAATGGCCTGGAAAGTGTCAAATTCAAATATTTACTCAATACGTCAAGGAAATTTGCCATACCTCTTCTGGATTATTTTGACAAAATAGGTCTGACACGCAGGTCTGGCTATACAAGGTATCTTAGAAATCCGAAAGTTCACTAATATAAAACCTGTTATTTTTCTTCTGGTAAAAAATCGACTGGATTGTTAAAATTTCGCTAAAAATAGGTGATAGTATGAGTGAGAAGAAGTTGTTAGCCGTGGGGCCGGCCGCGAAAGAAGCCGGCATTTCAAGGCAGACTTTACAATATTATCTGATGGTAGGTCTTCTTGAACCGACTGAAGTAACTCAGACGGGACGGAGATTGTTTGATCATAAAAGTGTAGAACGAATAAAACTTATAAAAAAACTCAATGAGAGCGGCTATCCCTTGCGTGCTATAAGGGATCTTTTCATGGAAGGCCGGACTGATTTGAAAGGAAGCTAAAAGTGAGTGATTACGAAAAAAGTCAAAGAATGAGCAATGCGATAGTTGGTTTGTTTGTTTTTCTGGGTTTAATTGCTTTAATATGGCTTATATTTAAATTCAATGATTTGCCAGGATTTGTTTCGGAAATGGATTCTTTCGATATATTTGTACAGTTCCCGACAGCTCCCGGAGTTCAAAAGGATACGCCTGTTCAATTTTGCGGTTACCAGATTGGAAGAGTTACGCATGTCATGTCGCCTGAGATTAAAACCGACTTAAAAACAGGTATTGATTATTACCAGACAGTAATTGTTTTAAGTATTGATAATAAATTTAAAACTATTCCATCGAATGTAGATGTAAAGATGATGATGCGCGGCTTGGGAAGCAGTTATATCGAATTAAAAGAACATCCAGGTGTAAAGCCTGTGCCGCTTGATCCTAATCGGCCTGAAACTAAATTCTTATGTAGGGGAGTATATCTCCAGGGTTCGACTGGAATGACGAGCGAATTTTTCCCGGAAGAAAGCCAGGAAAAATTAAGTGAATTGATTAGCGGTATTACTGATTTTGTAGAAAACGCAAATAAAATTGTCGGCAATATGCAAAACCAAAATAACTTCGAAACAACTCTCGCAAATCTTACCGTTGCTTCAGAGCAGGCAAAAACTACTTTGGAGGCGATAGAAAAACTTTCAAATCAGGGAACTGAAACGCTTGCGCATACAAGTGATAAACTTGACGAGGTAGTTGCAGTTGTTTCCGATACATCTAAAGATATTCAGGAATTTGTTACAACCGGAACCGGCTTTCTCAAGAGTACCGACCAAAGGTCTGAAGATGTAGTCAAAGTGCTTATTAGCACAGTTGAAGAAATGGGTAAAACCAGTGCCCAGCTTAGATTGATTATGGAAAAAGTCAATACCGGTCAGGGTACAGTCGCAAAGTTTGTTAATGACCCGCTATTGTATGACAAGCTGGTTCAGGATACGAAACAACTCGATGAAGTGTTATCTTCGATGAAATCGCTTATAAATAAAATCGAGGAAAAAGGATTAAGTAAAGTTTGGTCTGGCAGCAAATGATTTTAAGAGGAGATTTTTATGAGAAATAAATCAACAATAATTTTTGTGGCTTTTGTCGTATTATGTTCTGTTGCTGCGATTATTTCAGCTCAGTCTGCCCAACAACCAGTACCTGGTGGTCAGGCCGGGGCTGCTGGATTCGGAGCCGGTAGAGGCGGAATGCAGGGAATGAATATCGCAGGTGCAGCTCGCGGTCGGGGAAGAGGTATGACTACTCCAATCCAAAGACCGGATCCATTACCACCGTTTTACGATCCAAAACTGCCGCTTGAAAAACGATTGGATGATTTGGTTTCACGTTTAACTCTCGAAGAAAAAGTCTCACTCATGGGAATGAACTCATCTGCTGTTCCGAGACTTGGTATCGCATCATATCGCTGGTGGAACGAAGCTCTTCATGGCGTAGCTAATGCTACCGCTACAGTATTTCCTCAGTGTCTCGGCTTGGCCGCGGCGTGGGATACAGAACTCCATCACGAGATGGCAACTGTTATTGGACAGGAAGCTCGCGCAAGAAACGCTGCCCAGGGAACCGGACTTGATTTCTGGGCGCCTAATATTAATCTGCTTCGTGACCCGCGATGGGGCCGTGCACAGGAGACTTATGGTGAAGACCCGTATCTCTCCGGCCGATTGGCGGTTGCTTATGTCACTGGTTTGCAGGGAGACGATCCGTTTTATTTCCAGGCAATCTCAACTCCTAAACATTTCGCGGTGCATAGCGGGCCAGAACCGGAACGTCACCGCATAAATATGGTCGTGACAGATCATGACCTTTATACAACTTATCTGCCGCAATTCGAAGCCGCTGTTCGAGAAGGTCACTGCTTCTCAATAATGTCGGCATACAGCGCGCTCAACGGTGTACCATGTCCCGGTAACAAGCGGCTTTTAACTGAAATACTTCGTGACCAGTGGGGATTCGATGGATATGTAGTATCCGATGTGGATTGCGTGGCGGATATTTACCGTGCCCAGGCACATTTTTATATGACTAACGGTGTTACCGCTTCGGCGCTGGCGATTCTGGCAGGCAATGATTTATGCAGCGGTTCTACCTATTTAGGTGGCGATGGCGGCCAGCAGGGCGGAACAGTTCAGCCCGGACC
>CAZMPL010000153.1:4880-8204 GCA_964567805.1 uncultured Pirellulales bacterium
GCGGTATTGGGTCCGAATGCCGATGCCGCCAGAATGCAGAATGGCAACTATAGCGGCTCTCCTTCTGCCCAGCATCAGGTTAGTATAATACAAGGTATCAGGCAGGCAATAGGCGCCGAGCATGTGATTACTACTACCAACCGGCGAGTACAGATAGGCGGCACTATTGCACTTGCGGAATTTGTTAAATCAGATTATTTATTTACCGATGCTTCCAAAAGCAAACATGGTCTTACGGCAGCATACGCCGCAAATGAAGATGGGTTGTCTCAGCCGCTCAGTACTGTAATCTCAGAGAAAGGGATTATTGAGAAAAATGATGCTGTAGCTTACGATCCTGCATTGGTCGTTAAAATGACAGGCGTGCTTGTACCACCAATGACCGGCGAATATCAGCTTGGCGCCAAAGGCTGCGATGCTTTCAGAATCTCTATCGATGGCAAAGTAGTTCTTGATGAAATGTATGGCGGTCCTCTTCGTACTTCAGGTGCATGTATCAGTCTGGAAAAAGACAAAGTATATAATGTCTTGGTCGAATTTTTCCATACTCCAACGAGCGGTGTAACTGATAACGGTCAGGTAGTTACAGTAGGTACACCGGGAGGTCCTGCTGTATATCCGCCAAGAATCGCACCGGATGAAAGATATACCATGTACACATATAATCCAGGTGGTCGCGGCCGTAGCGGCCGAGGGCAGGTCTATGGCGCTACTCAGGAAAATCCTGGCATTACTGTAACACCTTCGGCTGATTCAGGCAGCGAGCCGCTGTTCCAGTTAGCCTGGACAAAACCAACTGAAGATGGTTTGCCTGCTGATACTTCCGGGCAGAGTCTTTATGGCGAAGCTGTTGACATAGCCAGAAAAGCCGACGCCGTGGTTTTGGTTGTTGGTCTCGATGGTACTCAGGAAGGCGAAGAGTCCGACCGTGCAACAATAGACCTTCCTGTAATTCAGGATGGCTTGATTCGAGCGGTCACTCGTGCGGCAGGTAACAAGCCTGTAGTAGTAGTCAACTGCTCCGGCAGTCCGGTTGCGTTGAACTGGGCCAACGAAAATGTACCTGCGATTGTACAGGCATGGTATCCGGGACAACGCGGTGATGCAATCGCTGACGTGTTATTTGGAAAATATAATCCAGCAGGAAGATTACCAGTGACTTTCTACAAGACCAGTTCTGATTTACCTGCTCTTATAGACTATACTATGGTCGGCCGCACATATCGTTATATAACAAAACCTGTTCTATATCCATTCGGGCACGGCTTATCGTACAGTACATTCGAATATTCGAGTCTGAATGTTCCTGCTAAATCTGATACAAGTAAAGATGTCAAGGTTTCGTTTACTGTAAAGAATACAAGTAGTATCGATGGTGAAGAAGTTGTACAATGCTATCTTAATCGTGATGTACCAGTAATAGAGAAAGCGACTTTACCGGAACCTCCAATGATGTCAGATGAACAGGCAACTTTGGTTGCCACTCCACGCAAGGCATTAGTTGGCTTTGCCCGTGTGCCGCTCAAAGCCGGCCAGAGCAAAAAAGTGACATTTACAGTCACTGCTCAGCAATTATCTCTGGTTGTTGGTAAAGATGGTAAACGCGAGGTCAGGCCTGGTAACTTGCAGATTCAGGTTGGTGGCAGTTCCGCTGATGTACCTGGTACACTTACACAGTCACTAACTTTGGAAGGTGCATCATTCGAACCAGAATATAATTTTGTTTCCGCTGCAATACAGTAAATATTATTGATAAACATCTTTGAATTTAATAGGAAACTAATAGTGAGAAAAAGAAAAGTATTGATTTATTTCGCTTTTGTTATTTTATTTGCTTGTAATGTATTTGTTACAAATGGTCAAATTAATCCGGAGCCTGGCAAGATTATTTTGAATGTTAATAAGCCAGGCGTAGAAATCAGTCCTCTTTTATATGGTCTTATGACCGAGGAAATAAATTTCTCTTATGAAGGCGGGCTTTACGGCGAATTGATTCAGAATCGTGATTTCAAGAGTTCGTGGAAAGGTGCCGTTTATCCTCCGAGTGATAATTCTCCATCAGTTGCAAAAGTTCCGGAAGGTGATATTCCATGCTGGTCGATAGTCAAATCGGAAGGTTCACAGGGTGACATATCCCTTGATATCACCAAAGCTTTGACTACGAGCCTGAAGCTTAATGTCACTGCAGTAGGCACAGACGGACGCGTGGGTATTGCAAATGAAGGTTATTGGGGAATACCTGTAAGAGCCAACACAACTTATCAGGCGTCTTTTTATGCTAAAGCTTCAAATGGTTTTACTGGTTCATTAACTGCCTCTCTCGAATCTAAAGACGGTAAAACAGTTTTTGCTTCCGGCATAGTTCCTGCTGTTTCAGAAGAATGGCAGAAATATAACATTACCCTTAAAACCAGCCAGCTCCAACCTGTTAAAGATGCATATTTTGTTATTTCGTGTGCTTCCAAAGGAACAGTTAACTTTAATTTTGTGTCACTATTTCCACCTACATATAAAGATCGCCCTAATGGTAATCGAGTAGATTTAATGAAGCTTTTAGCCGATATGAAGCCTGCTTTTCTGCGTTTTCCGGGTGGTAATTATCTCGAAGGCGGAGATCTTGCCAACCGTTGGGCCTGGAAAGATACGATTGGACCATTGGAAGAACGTCCCGGGCACTTAAGTCCCTGGAGATATCGATCCACTGATGGTATGGGATTGCTTGAGTTTATGCTCTGGTGCGAAGAATTAGATATGGAGCCGGTCTTAGGGATTTTTGCGGGATTTGTTCTTCGAGGCTATGACGCTGATTTTACAGGCCAGAAACTTCAGCCGTATATAGATGAAGCTCTTGAACAGATTGAATATCTTACAGGTGATATAAATTCAAAATGGGGCGCTCAGCGTGCTAAAGATGGACACCCTGAACCATTTAAGCTCAAATATGTTGAAATCGGAAACGAGGATCCGCAAGGTACTTATGCACAGCGATTTCCCGCATTTTACAAAGCAATCAAAGCAAAGTATCCTGATATTCAAATCATTTCATCTATTACATCCGGCTACGGTGACGTAATACCTGATCTTATAGATGAGCACTATTATATGAACTTTAACAGCGCCCTTAGCAATGCTCATATGTATGATTCTGACCGACGTCCCCGCACGAGTGGAGATGGTAAACCAACCCCAAAAGTTATAGTTGGCGAATGGGCTACGCGAGATAACAATCATACGCCAGCTTTTCATGCGGCTTTGACTGATGCTGCTTACCTGACCGGTCTGGAAAGAAACAGACTGCAGACAGAGTTTGACGAGCTTCAGATC
>CAZMPL010000154.1:0-8197 GCA_964567805.1 uncultured Pirellulales bacterium
AATAGTGAATGCCAGGAACATAAAAATCACGTGTGCCGCTCCAATTGCCGTTAGTATCACCATAATAACCGTATCCACTAACCCAGATACCATCATTATCTTTAACTATTAAATCAACTGCATAATGCCCTGCGCCTAATCCAAATGCACTCGGACTGAAAGTACACGATGAGTTGACATCTACACCCTGACGTATATAATAACTGTCACCATATTCATTATAGTCATAGATGTTCCAGTTCCACTCAACTATTCCGTCACCCGGATCTGTTCCATCATCAGGATCGTAAGAATTATTTACTAAAGTTATTGAATCAGTTGCATGCATATAAATTTTAAAAGCATTCGGATCAGAGGTTATAACCGGTATTGGGTCCTGATCACATGCGTACATTTTGTTAATATTAAAGCAAACGCAAACCAAAGTAAATATTGTTATTTTAATATATCTTATCATTTTGTTCCTCCTTTGACTTGTGAATTCTCGTCGGATTCAATCATCTTTATAACTTCTTCGACAGTTAGAGGAACTTTTACTGGATTGTGATTTATCTCATAATCATTTATATACGCGTGAACGGTACTGCACTGTGGATTATCAGGATAATTCTGAACCATCTTTTCGTATTCTATTTTCATCGACTTATAAGCTTCTTCTTCAGTAATAATCCCTTTACCCGCCATGCTTTGATAAGTACTGCATACCATAAACTGGCAGTGACCCGCATAATTGTCTTCCGGCCATTTTTCAACAAATGCCTTGAAATATTGCAGTGCCGTCTCATGCTCTCCCATAGCCCGGCTCGCTTCCGCGGCCATTCTATACGCGGTAGAAAGATTTTGAGATTCAGGTAATTGATTGATGATTCTTTCCCATAAGCTCAGAGCTTCTGAATAGTAATATACCATTTTTTCGCTGTCACCTTTGGTTCTTACAGCTAATCTCCCCTTCGGTAATTTCCTTTTTTCACTTTGAGCGAGATCCCAGTATTGCTCGCCGAATGAGAAAACAGCATGAGGCAAACCTGTATTTTCCATGTATTCCGCCATCAGGTTATCTACCCCGGTCATGGCAGCCTCATCGTAGCCGTTGTGAATGTCGGCTTTTATGAATCCGGCTTTCGCGTTGAAAACATATTCACTTTCAGGCCATTCGTCCAAAACCTGCTGATAGAGCGACCTCGCCTTTTCGGTATTATCTACTTCAATGTAAATATCCCCAATCTGGAAAACCTCTTTCGGCAGTGTTTTTTCATTCGCATAAATAAAGAGCATTTCAGCGTATTTTGTATTTGCTTTATCTTCGTCGCTGTTGCGCACGTAATACCATACCTGGGCTGCCTGCGACCATAATGATTCGAGAGAATCCCTGTAATTCTGAACGTTATATTCATGAAGCTGCAGAGCGTTTTCGGAATCACCTGTCTTGAGATAATAATTGGCTATATCAAAATTCGCTCTCGCGAGTTTCGGATTTTCTTTGAGTTCATCCTGTATTTTATCAATCAGGAACTTTGCTTTCGCGGTATCGTTCATGTCGATATAGCTGTAAATCATTTTTGTGTAAGGCTCAACCTGGTCATCGTATTCGTTCCACGTATCAATCTCGGCCTGATAAAAATGAATCGCGTTTGCAAATACTTTCTTATCCCTGTAATAGTTGGCGAGGTCGCTGATGCCCTGCTTTACATCCTCACTATCAGGCGAACTGGCAATAAGGTAATCCGCTACAACATCAGCGGCGGAGTAATTCTTCTTCGCCGCGTCATACCTGATTTGCGATAACATACCGTAAATATTCTTGGGAGCTATCGCGGCGGCGTACTGGAACAGTTCAACCGCTTTTTCTTCCTTGTTATTACCGGCATAAGCGCGTGCTATGATATATGCGCCCATAGCCTGTTCCGGCTGGTTGCTGTATTTGTTCTGCCATTTTTGTACTTCGGAATCGGCTGTTTTTTTGCCATTACGAATTAACGAGCGAATAATCTCGACATTGCTCAACATGCCGTATTTGGTATCCGGAAAATGTTCTACGTTGAAATTATGTGCCTGGTTGGCTTTTTCAGTGTTCCATAAGTTATATTGATATTCTTTGCCTATTTCATAAACCGCTTCATCAAGATTGTTGTTTTGGGTAATGTTTGCGGTCATCAGGCTGAACAGGTCATCCGCTTTTTTAAGGTCTTTTTTGGCGATTGTCTCAAGCAGGGCAAGCTTTTGTGCCGTGATATCCTGTGTTTGGACAATAGTGGAAACCTGGGTAGTTCCAGAATTTGCGATTGTGATTGTTCCGGCGATTGCAAGTAAAGTAAATAATACAAAAATCGGGACGATGAAGGTAAGTCTCTTCCTCATTTTAATATCTCCTTAACATAAAGAAAAATAGTATTTCTATCGCAGAACCATCTGCGCATATATTACTCACAACAAGTTTTGCAGATTTCAAATTTCTGCACAAACTCCATGCGGAGACAAATAGACTATAATTTCCTTACCTTCACTTTTTCCGAGTGTAAAAGACGACACTCATAAAATATAAACTATATGTGCGTTGTATTTTTGTCAAGGCTTTTATGTGAATTATTTTAACAATAATATATATATATATTATAAGTCTATATATGACAGTATGTTATAACTGAATAAAAAATAATATTTTTTTGGTGAGCCTTCATGGCCTTGATACTCTGCGAAGTAAGTATTATGTTCGCTGCGAAGCACGAGTCGTGATAAAGAATAATTGAGTCCGTTAAAAACTTTCTTATTAGCATAATGAATAGATGGTAATAAATCAGCGTAGAGCGTACAGCGGTCAGGGAATACTATGGTAAGTGTTGGCGAGGGTATCGGGAGTCACTAAGCACGATAGTGACAGCGCACATCGGCGATGTATGGAGCTCGATTCGGCGATGTTTTTAACATTGGAAATATTAATATTTGATATTGTTCAGGATTTCGTGTTTAGTACTTGGTTGCGGCTATGCTGAGATGTGAGTTCTGTGTATAAAAAAAGCGTATCTCGTGACACTCCTCCATGTCACAAGATACGCGAGAAACATTTCTTTTTATTACATGCCGAATCCTGATTTTTCAGCTCTTGTTATATCAGGTTTTGGTCCATTGAACATGGTTGAATCAAAAGCGTTCTGCTCGTCTTCAGTCAATTTGGAATCAGTAATAATTCTCGGAGTGATAAAGACAACAAGTTCGGCAACCGTAGTTGTTTCACCTTCGAATTTGAATAAATTACCAAGTAACGGAAGATCGCCAAGTAACGGAATTTTGTTAATCTGCTTTGTAGTATCTTTTTTACGCAAACCACCAAGCACTACCGCCTCGCCGTCATCGACTAACGCTACCGTATCAACTTTTCGAGTATCTACGATAGGTACTGTGCTTGTAGAGACCTGTACTGTGCCGACAACAACACCAAATTCGGGTACTATGTGCAATCTAATCTTGCCGTCTCTGGCAACCTGCGGCGTAACCGTCAATATGGTACCAACAGGTTTAAACTTTACTGTTTCTGTAATATTGGAACCATTGATAGTTCGCTCGACATAAGGATTTTCAGTTATTATCTGAAAAGTCGCTGTTCCATTATCGATAACCCTGATTCTCGGATTGGCAAGAAGCTTTGCGTTAATATTTTCTTTCTCTGCTCTCAACATGGCATTTAAATCAATGTCTTCATTTAATATCCCAAAACGCAGATACCCTAATGTAGCAGTCGATGTTTTGTTTGTTCCAGCGCTGAATCCACCTGTAACACCAGGATCGACCTTGCTGTTCAGATAAGCATCTGAGCCATTGCGGCTGATTGTTATATCGCTATCGGAGAAATTCCCTGTCGAATCATAATTCGCTCGTTTACCCGCATACCAGTCGATACCTAAATCGAGATTATCTTTCGATGTTATATCATATATCCTGACTTCAACAAGTACCTGCGGCGTAATACAATCAATTCTCTCGATAAGCTTCGCAATTTCTCTTACTACAGGCTCAGTATCAGTAACGATAAGATAACTCGTGCCTTTTATGAAAGAGACTTTTCCTTTGGCGGATATCAATTCTTTCAGAGCAGTTACCACTTGTTCGACATCCGCGTAAATTATCTCGAATGTCTCTGTAACAAGGCGTTGTTCAATCTCTGGTATTTCATCTCTCGAGAGTATTCTTATAACATTTTTGCCCTTCAAATAAGCGTAACCTTGTACATCAAGAATGCTCTGCAATGCTTCTTCTACAGATACCTCCGTAAGAGTCACTGTAACATTACCGGTTACCTTCGGACTTATTATGAAATCGACATTAACCTGATCAGTAAGCTGCCTTATTACCACATCGATAGGAGAGTCACTAACTTCGATTGAGACTTTTTTCTGTAATCTCAAATCAAGTTCACTAAGCTCTTCGCCGGCAATATTCACTTCTGACGGCTGTGATTCTTCCCCTGTATTTGGTTCTGAAACAACTGCTGTTTCAGCCGTATCCTGTGCATAAGCAGAAATGTTATTAATGGTTATCAAAAATAATATCGCTAACAATCTTACTGTAAGAGACTTCAAATTATTATTCATGGTCATTTCCTTTTCTTTATTATTTATCTGGTCATTAAATTATATTATTTGATATTTTCGTCCGTGTTTTCCTCTTGAATCTCTTCTGATACTTTTCGTGTCCACCTTTTACCGTCTTTCTCGAACACGACATAATCCTTATTGATTTCAACAACAACCAGACCACGGATTTCCTGATTCAAATATACTATTTCATTACCGATAACAACCGATGGCCTGTCATTGCTATAAACAATACTTTGTATACACATCACCCCAAAGTTATTTGCTGTATTTCCCGTTTCAGTACCGATTGACGCATCGCGTCCAGACTGAGCGACATTGGCTATTTTTACAGGTAATGGATCTGGAATTCTCCATTCAATATTACTATCTGCCGATTTTTTCGAAGAAAGAGTAGATTCATTATTTGTCTGGGCTCCAAGAGCTTCCTGCTGCGGCTTACATAATACCTGCCTGAACATAAAAATCATGATAACAAAAAGAAGCGGTATCAATGCCATCATTATTTTCTGTTTCGCATCAGCAGGATTAGATTTTCCTTTGGAAAATTTGCTATGTAACTTTTGAAATAAACCGATACCTGCTTTTTTCTGTACTGAATCATTACCATCCAGTTTAATAGCCGCTTGTTTATCCATCTGCTGATTGAAAAAAGGTTTTTGCGTTTCTTCTTTTTGCGAATTCATCCTGTCTTTTATTTTAAAACCGGATAAGAACTCGTTTTGAGGCTCCGCTTTATTATTTTCGTCATGCGTGCCCATTTATTATCTCCTGATTAATATTATAAATAATGATTTAGATACAAATCGTTTCAATACGTTAATCATTAAAACCTACAACACGTTCGACATTCTCTTCTTGTATGTCGAGAGCCTGTTTGCAAATAAGTGCCGCTAAATCGATTGTCACCTGGAAGTCAGTATTGCTGTTATTCTGTCGACTTAGCATAAACTCATTAACAAACAGAACCGGTTTATGTCTTTCGAGAATATTCAAAAAAACCGCGAATTCTTCGAATCCCGCGATAAAACTGACCTTGAAATTCTTTTCATAAACATTGTTCGGATCAGACGTTTCATTAATCATGTCAATATCTTTGCTTTGTATGCTAAATGAAGTAAGTGAACAATCATTTGCAATTTTGCTGATATCAAACGTTAAGTCCCCAGCACTTTTATAATCAATTACAAAATCATCAAGCTTGTTTTTCAAACCCCCTATTTCTTCGTTAATAAGAACCTTGGTTTCAGGTCTCGAAGCTATTTGAGCCATCTGATATTCTTCTTTACTCTGAACGAGTTTTGTTTCGATGTTCTTTTTTGTATCATTCTGCGGACCAATCAAAAGAAAATAAGACAGGACAAATGCTACCAGACAAATAATCCAGATTAAGGCTGATACTTTCAAATATTTTTTATATGTCTTTATGAAAGTCATATTAAATCTCCGGTTTAAATATACATTCTATCTTATATGAAACAGTCTCGATTCCGTTGTTCTGGTTCGCTTCTCGTGAAAATGTTATATTTTCCAATTTCGAGCCGAGTTCAGAGGATGCATATAACCTGTTTCTAAAATCCTTGACTTGTTCCAAATAATCCCCCTGCTCTTTGTTCGTGATTTTCAAAACAAGCTTTGTAACTTCGATATCCGTTGAATTGAAAGGATCAATTGTCCCGGAAGTATTTTTTCTCACTTTTTCATGGTCAACTTCGAGATTTTTTAATTGAACCGAAGAAGGCATTTCTTCGATAAGTATAGCCAACACAGGTGACCATTGTTTATATTTTCCGATTGAAGATTTAACTTCAGACAGACAGGAATTATAAAAGAACTTCCTTTTTTCCAGATTTCTTTTTATTGTTACGGCACCTGATAACTCAGAAATATTCTCTTCGAGTTTCAATACATCATTCTGTTTAATTCTGGTGGCAACCTTACTATTATTATATAAGTAATATAGGAATACTCCGAAAAAAACGGGGAGAATAGCAGTTATCATCATGATAAGCATTCCTCCTGTGTCGTTCTTTTGAGGAATACCCTGCCCTTTGAGTAAATCTATAGTAAATATCGCGTCTTTTTTTATAATTTCCTGGTTCACTTTTCAACCCATTAATAATTAAATAGACCTCATGGCAAGCCCGGCAGCCACTGCCAGAGTATGGCCATGCTTTTCAATAATTTCCTGACATTCCTGTGAGGCATCACACCTGATATTTGAAAAAGGATTCCATAAAACTACTTCAGTCCCGAGCCGGTGACCTAACAATTCGATAAATCCCCTGGCAGTAGCGAAACCTCCGCAAATATACATTTTTCTAACAGGTACTGATTTTTCCTGGGCAGCATAAAAACGCAAAGCATTTGAAACACCGCTAATTAATTTATCGGATGCTTTTTCGAGGCTGCCTTTAAGTTCAATCGAGTTATCTTCATGATTATTGAATAAAACGGAATAAAGAGTTTCTCTCGAAATCTTATTATCCTCAAGAATCTGCCTTATAATATCATTTCCAGCACTGCTTGTATCACGAATAAAAGGCCATCCCTCTTTATTCATAATAGCTAAAGTAGTATTTTCACTGCCGACATTAAGAATTGCGGCCGCTTCTCTGTCACTGTCTTCGACGAGATTATTAAAGCAATTTATTAATGCCAATCCATCCACGTCCATAAGAACACATTTAAGACCGGCTTTAGAAGCTAATTGATTTTTGCTGGCGATTAGTGTTTTCGTAGCTGCGACTATAATACCTTTTGTCTTATCTCCATTATCCGAAATTATCTGGTAATCAATAGAAGCCTGCCCTGCGTTAAATGGGCATATAACATCAGCTTCGAGATTTATTGCACTTTCTAATTCCTCTTCGGGTAATTTCGGAAAGGCAAAATCACGAACCGCTACTTCAGGACCGCTTACACCGCAAACAACATAATTCGTTTTGCATTTTTCTTTAGCTCTGAGCTTTGAAATCGCAAAACAATTGTTTATTGCATTGATGATTTTCACGGTATCCTTTTCGTCAAAAACTTTATCGGGATTATTTTCTGAATCATGTGATATTTCAGCACATCCAGCAGCTTTTACGATATAGCCGGAATTATCCTTATTCATCGAAATTATTTTGACAAACGATGAACCTATATCCAAACCGATAACGTCACGCTGCTTTAAATTTAGTTTTTGCTTTATGTTCATAGGTTATTTAATCGGCTATAAAATAGTATGATTTAACTTAAATGTTAAAAAATGAATTGAATTAAAAATTTATTATTATTTTTTGTTTTATGTTTAAAAATATTAATAATCGCATTTTTCGTGATAATGCGATTATATTATAGGAACATTCAGCGGTATAAAAAAAGTATTCTTACTGGCTTACTCTATAATCATGCCAGCCAGCCGGTGCCGGAACAAATTTTCCCTGCAGCCATATATCACCGGGTAATATTCCTTCAAGTACTCTGTCATCGAAATAATAGTTTTTGAGATAACCATCTGAACCGATTATTCCAACAACACCCCTGATTACTTCTGTTATAGTACCTCGTACTATTAAATCATCCTGACGCGGGGTATATTCTTTCCTGCTTCCGACATTTTC
>CAZMPL010000155.1:0-8197 GCA_964567805.1 uncultured Pirellulales bacterium
AAATTGAATTTTGAAAATCTCTTTGCACTCTATATAGAAGAAACTAAAACAAGCGGATCTATTATATATTTTCCTATCTGTTCAAGATTCTCAGGAAAGATATCATTATTATCTTCTGCATATCTCCATAATGCCCATCCAATGTGCCTTAAGTTATTCACTGAAGCCGTGTATTTATAATTTATACGAGGACCTTGTAAAGCTGGTAAAAAAATAATAATCGCAAACAAAATAATAAGTATAAAAACAGAAACGAAAAAGACTCTTGACCTGGACATAAATCTCTCCTGTTTATTATAGAATTATTTTTTACTTATTTTATGAAAGGTGTGCATAGCACAGTCTTTTTCTAATCCTTGAACTTTACTTCAGGCATTGGTCTTTTTAGACGTTTATATGTCGCTTTCAAATCTTCTATAAATTGCTCTTTCGTAACGAAATCCACATGCGAATCAAGATATAAAACATTTATTCCATCGGAACAATACTCCGGATTTTCATAAGCCAGAATATTACCCGGATCATGTGAAGTTGTCTGACCTGTAATATAAATATATGTCGGACCGTTAAAATTCGCAGGTTTTCGTTTATTTTCAAACATTTTCGGAGACAGGTCCATTTTCTCGGCAAGTTCCTCAAGATTTGGCGGAAATTCATCATCATAATCGTTCGCATAAATCAGCATAGCTTTTCCCAGACCGGATAAATTCGTAGCTGAGACCATCCGAAAAGCTACCTGGCGAGTTCTTGCCAAAGCTGGCATCATTATTCCGACACCAAAAGCAGCACCAGCAACAGCACCAAGACTCGGTTCAATTCCGGCGCCTTTATAGACTGAATGTATGCCCTGCTCGTCAGCGAATGAGTACTGTACAGAAGGAGTAATATCATTAATAATACTTGTCAGATTCGGAAGAATCATAGGTAATGAAATTTTCGTACGTTGGGTAATAAAAACAGTAGCAGTCGGCCAAACCTGCTGCAAAACAGTCATCATTTGAGTTAGCTGTGCTTTAGAATCTACATAAGTTAAACTTAATATATTCGAAGGCAGATTAGCGGCAGCTTTCTGGAATTTCTCATTGTTTCGTATCGACTTTGCTCTTGCCGCCGGAGCTGCCTGGTCAGCCGCCGCGATACAAACATTCGGACTCGAACCTATGACAACATTATCGCCAACTATTGTCCATGTGGGCATTAACTGTGCTAACGCAAGAGGAACTATCGCCATTGTATTAAGCGTTCTTCCGTTCATTTCCTGCGAGCTGACCTGTACCATATTATTGCTCATGCCAGACGCTATTTTGCTGATAGCCGCAATAGAATCATTCCACAACTTAACGTCTTTCAAACCAATTACAGCAACAAAACCTCCCTGCAGCGATGTTATATTGACCGGCATCTGGTAAAAGAGCATCTTGCCGTTCAGACTCGCAAGCAATCCATCACGAATCTTAAACTGCATCTGTTGTTCCATCTGCGCGATACCCTGCTCGACTTCAGCAAAATCTTCGCCGGCAGCGGTTTTCATAGTATTAAAAACAGTATCATAAATCCCGGCTAAATCAACGTTCACCGCTGAAACAGTAACTGCGTTCGAATCGACCATATTAAATGTATCGAGACTTACAGGTTTCATAGCCGCGAAAATTCCTGTAAGCGGCTGAGGAATACTGATAAGTTCATCAGCGATGATTCCTGAACCACTAAAACCAACACGGCTCGTTACTGATTTAAATTTATCCAGCCCAAGCTGTTTCATAACAGTCTCAATCATTGCAAACTGCTCGTCTTCACCTTCCGTATGTGCGAATGATTTTACCATACCAAAGGCTTTCTCAAAATTGATATAAACAGCTAAAGTATCGTTTGTTACAGCAGATTTCTGGAAATAACTCGGTGTTTCTCTCTTTGTTTTACCATCAAGATACTTTATCGCGAGACCTTCGCCGTCATTAATTCCAAAAACAAAATAATTACCGACCCAGCCCCAGTAACCCGGTACATCTCCGGCATCTTTGGGACCATGAAAAGTATTCGAGCCGATTTTTACATCGACAATCTTGCCTTCGCCTGCCATAGCTTCGAAGTTGCTGAGAATACCTGAAATTGCATCTCTTTTCTCACCTCCATCAATAATCGCAAAACCATAAACAGGAGGTCCATTCTGAGTTTGTTTTTGAGCGGCTCCAACAATAATAGGTCTTGAGCCAACCAGATTAATGACACTTTTTGCCAAATTTACATAACTTGCGGCTTCTGAAGTGGAGGATTCTTCCTTCGCTCTCTGCGTAAGATTATCTTCAACCTGCTTGTAAAAAGACTTTACACCCGCATCATTCCAGATACGGCCCACAATAGTTTTCTCGAAATCAGGTTTCAGAGCATCACCGCCGCTCGTTTCAACGAAAAACAATACATCGTCCGGTAACAATTGAACCATTTTCTGCGAAGCGGAATCCTGTGAGTAAGTGACAGATATGCCGGTAAATATGGCAGCTATAAATAATACTGCGAAAATAATGATTTTCCTGTGGCTATTCATAATAAGTTCCTTTCCAAAATTAATACCCTGTTATCTCTTAAAAACCTTATTTATAAGCATCTTAACTCTAAATACGTTCAAATCAAGGGATTTTAAAGAGAAAATGAGAAAATAAGCAAAACTTCGCTAAAATCGATATTATTGACAAAACAGGAAATCTATGCAATGTCTCGGGTTTTATATAAAAATCTACTTGAATTTCCATATAAATAATGATACTATAAAATTATATTAAGAGATTACAGGCATTTAGACTTGTATTATGAGAAGAAAAATGGAAGGAGACACGTAATGAAAAAAGTGTTCTGTGCCATTCTTATGGTGGTGCTCACTGCTCCGGCATGGGCAAGTATTTCAATTACCGCGACAGATTTAGGCAACGGCGTTGTCGCTATCGATTATAACGGAGTCGATTTAGCCAGGGCTTTCGCTTTGGACATCAAAGTTGATACCGGAGTAATTACAGATATTAACGAATATGCTATCGGCGAGAATAATTTCGGCTACGGAATTTTCCCCGCCAATTTCAATAGATTCATCTCAATTCTCGATACAGGTGAAGTCGATGATTGGTTCGACCCGAATTACACTCCCGTCGCGGACATAAACGACCCGGGTGCTTTAGGAGGTATCGATACCAATGGTATTACAATCGAGATGGGTTCACTTTATGACGTTAACGCTCCCCTGCTTTCGGGAAGACTTTGCACGGTAACCGTCAGCGAATCATGCCTGCTCAGTGTTACGACAAACGCTATTCGCGGCAATGTAGTTCTCGAAGACGCGAACGAAGCGATAGTTGACCTTACAGGTGCGACAAATGTACAAGTTACAATAGGCGAAACTAATTCCGTCGGAAATCTCGAACAATGGGAAGCGGTCGGCAAACCTTTATGCTGGGTCGCAAGCGTAAATCCGAGACAATGTCACGGTGACGCGGATGGAATCTCAGAAGGCAAAAATAATTACTGGGTCTCGACAAACGACCTTGAAATTCTCATCGGAGCATGGAACAAACCTCTGAGTTCTCTTACCGGGAACCAGATTTGCGCAGACTTCGACCATTTACCACAGGGCAAGCAAAATTACAGAGTCTCGACGAACGACCTGGATATCCTCATAGCCAACTGGAACCAGGCGAACAGCCCGTTACCTGATTGCCCGTAACATTCAGATATAAAACGAAATCGCAAAACTCGTATGACATATAACTGCGAGTTTGCGTCTTTTGATAAACGAGTTATCAGAAGTTGAAGAAAGGTGATAAAGATGAAAAGAGTATTGGCGCTGATACTGGCGCTCTGTTTTATTTCTTCAGCCAATGCAACTTACCTGCAAATAGACGGCTTATCTTCAGACAATTATTTTCTTACTGAAGGCTCAACCGTGACAATCTCGGTTATCAGCGAAGACAATTCCAACTGGTTAGGATACCTTATAGTTCCAGATGGCAGTCCCGGCACATTGAGCAACCCGACAGTATGGGACGCGGCCGGTAATTTAGGTGCGGCGGTTCCTTATACAGAATTAGGCTGGGGCACAGGTTACGAATTAACCGCGGCGGCCGGCATGGGTGGAGTTCCCGCGGTCGAAGCAGGACAACAATTCACTTTCGACTTTTCAGGCGGCGTTGCAGGCCAGAGTACACAACTTCAACTGTTTTCCGATCCGGACTATCTGAACCCGATTGACGCGATTTCAATTACAATTGTCCCCGAGCCGCTCACAATCGCACTGCTGGGCTTTGGCGCGTTATTCTTACGCAAAATAAAATAACTTACTCAAACTGACCGATTCAGCATTGTCATGCTGAACGCAGTGAAGCATCTGGCTATCGAATAAGAAGTTGCGAACAAAACCATATTTAACATTTGCAAGCCAGATTCTTCGTTCCACTCAGAATGACACTCTTCTTTGCCATTAGTAAAGTTACAAACTATGAACACAAATTTTATCTTGTATCAGCCGTCTTTATATTTTAAAATCCATTTTTACAAAATTAATTCGTTCGTTATAAAAAGTAATGAAAATCTGTGTTATCAGTGAAATCTGTGTCTGACAAAATAAATAAATTCAGTTTAAGCTTTGCCATATTGGTTTTATTCAGTTTATTTCTATCCGGCTGCAATTCGCACAAAAAAGTAGCCGGAGTAATAATAGACGGCAACGGCCGATTCCCGAAAAATATCGCCGGCCTGTGGCGGTCGGAAAATAACGCCTGGGACATTTACCTCGAACGAAACGGAACAGTCTCATGGGCGGTAATAAGCCTCGGCGAAGTCAGAATAGAAGCGGGAAAAACAAAAGTAGTCCCGATGCTCCAGGGCGGCCAGGGAATTTTCGAGCCGGGCCAATGGTCCGTCATTTACCTGAAAAGACAACGCGAGTTATCAGTCGAAATAGTGATAGATTATTTCCGCACGGAACTTGGCGATGATGTAATACATGGAAAAACGCGTGACATTTTCACAGGCGCAGTTTCGAAGGACGGAACCCTCTGGAAAGCGGACAGATTCAGCTATCCAGAATACATCGTAGATACAAAAACATACAAGAACTACAAACTGCCCGTCGATCCAAATGAAAATCCCAAGGAAACCCTCCTTTTCAGAAAAATAAATAATTCGAATTAAATTTCTTTTTCATTTCCCTGGTTTCAAACCATCCCCAATCTTGCGATTGAGGCTGCCACCCCTCAAACGCGGCTATAATTAAATATGCGACCAAAATTCTTTGTGTCAACCGAAACATAGGTAACATAACGTACCGACTACATGGGTAACACTTTCTATGGGTGGCAGCCTCATCCTGTTTTGTTCAGGATGGGGATGGCTTGATATGTATTTACCATCAAAAAATATCTCTGATAAAAAAAAAGACTCTTGTTTTGCGGAGGAGAGGGTTATCACAAAACAAGAGTCAAGGTGAAGAGTATTTTGTTCCTTTATTGACCGATCTTTAAAGGTCTACCATATAGTTCCCGCAAAGATAGCAAATGTAACGCTTTTTCTGGTTATATCAGATATTCTTTTTATATCAGCGTGAAAATGTCAAATCTCCACTTTAAACTCTTGTTATAAGTTCAGGTATATGCTAAACTTATGTTTTTTGCCCCCTCCATGGAAACAGCCGGGTAATAACTAAACTTTTTTATTTATTCGGTACAGAATTGGCTTCCTCGAATATTTCGCGAATGTCATAACTGTATTGCCTTTTGTCGTTATGGTTTCCGAAAATATAAACTATCAATCCTCCGGTAATAAACAATCCCGCTCCAGCCCAACCGGTTTTCGCGTTTTCTTTTCGCTCTTTTCTTTCTTTTTCCTCTTCTTCCTTGTTGTATGGTTTATAGATGTATTGTTCTTTTTCATCATCTTTATCATTGGAACCAATCAGCATGAGCAGGAGTATTCCCGGAGCAGCGATACAGCCGCCGATAAAGCTGCCAATATCCGCTCCCGGCGGCTCATATTTTCTAAGGTCGTAGGACCTGACAAACGTTTGGCCGTCATCCAATATATATTTCACGTCGATATGATGGTCCTGAATAAGCTCGCTTTTTCTGGGTATTTTAAGATTGCATGGTGTTCTGCCCTGCATGTCCGGCCCGACTTCTACTATTACGCCTGATGGCTGCGAGTACAAAGTCAAATCGTAAGCGCTTCTGCATCCGAACATCATAAGAGCAAGAATAACGCACATCGCATGTTTGAAAAAGTTCCCGTTCATTAAATCTCCCTTTTTCTAAAATTTCTCACCACGAAGAACACGAAGATTTCCCGCCTACAGCGGGAAACACGAAGTTATTATTTAAATATTTTTTTTTATAAATATCTGTTCCTTTTAAATACTTTAACTTTATAAAGATAAATGCCAATAATGAAAAATACCTGTTTTTATCTTCGTGTAACTTCGTGCCCTTCGTGGTGAATTATTTTTATAAAACAAATCTTTTAATTCCATCTTTAACTTTAAGCACATTGAAATTAACAAGTAATCCTACTTTTACTTCTGCAAGTTTCATATATGTAAGAATTTGCGCTTCATGAATCGGTAATATATTTTCTACACTTTTAAGCTCTACAATAACATTATCCTCAACTATAATATCAATTCTGTATCCCGCGTCCAGCTTAACACCTTTATAATCTATCGGAATTTCTTTTTGTGTTTCGAACTTCAAACCTTCAGCGTTCAATTCATATGCCAAACAACTCTCGTATGCAGATTCAAGCAGACCCGGGCCAAGATTCTTATGTACTTCAATTATACAGCCGATTATTTTATTTGATAAGCTGTCGAATTCCATTAAATCTCTCCTTTTCTAAAATTTCTCACCACGAAGGGCACGAAGAAACACGAAGTAAATATATTAGTTCTTCTCACAAACAAACTTCAATCTCTCTTTTTTTGATTTTATTTTCTATACCACAAAGCTTCTTTTATGCTTTATACCATAAAGAAAGGATTATGTCATTATTTTTTTATTCACTAATTTTTTCACCACGAAGAGTACGAAGTTACACGAAGGTTTTCTCGCCAGCGGCGGGAACTATCAAATATTATTAAATAATTAATTTAAAAATAATTAAGAATTTTCTTTTATTTCTTCGTGGTTCTTCGTGCCCTTCGTGGTGAAAATTAATAAAACAGGTCCGCAGGACTCCAAATGAAAAGATTTAATAATTATCTTATCCTTCGTGGTAAAAATATTTAAGTGAAAAGACTACTGAATTTTATTCTGGTCAAATCTTCGTTTGCTTTCGGTTTTCTGAATACGAATAAATGTTCGTGCATTATCAGGTAGAATCCGCCCTGCTGCGCTTTCCATTTCCAGCGGCTCGTCATTTTGCAGTTATGCTGAACCTTGACGATATCCTCTTTAAGAACGAACCCGACCTTCAAAAATCTCTGCATGACATTAAACGCGAGCGGCACGTAATGCCTTCCCCTCCTCGTATCGCCGATAAGTATCGCGCAGTATTTATCGCACTTGAGCACACGATACAATTCAGCCGCGATTATCTCTATCTCGTCGCAGAACTTCGGCAGACTCCCGATATTCGAAAGGTCACCCGCTATTTTGCCTTCGGAGTATTTGATGATATTCATATACGGCGGATGCGTAAGAATCATATCGATTGAGCTGCTTTCGATAGACGACAAATCCCGCGCGTCGGCTATTCGTACTTCCTGTTTGCTTGCCGGCCTGTGTTTGAATCGAAGAGCTTCTTTCGAGAGCTTAGCCGCGTCTGGATTTATATCTATTCCAATCGCGTCACGCGCAAGCAGTTTCGCTTCGATGAGAGTCGTTCCCGCTCCCACCATCGGGTCGAGAATCAGGTCGCCTTTTTTGGAGTACATCTCAATAACATTACGAGCAATCTGAGGCGCGAAGTTGCCGCGATAATCCGACTTATGAGTAGCCCAAGCCCCCCGCTCCGGAAACGACCACACGGTCGTATATTCTAAATCAATATCTACTACGGTTTTGCCTTGCATATTAATTATCCTTAGGAACAGGCAATCCAAGCCATGCAAGTGGAAGTTCATTAAATTTGTAGTGACAATTTACACTATTAATATAATCTAATACATCTTTATATTTAGGATCTTTAAACCAATTATTCAATACATAAACATATTCCACCT
>CAZMPL010000156.1:0-8192 GCA_964567805.1 uncultured Pirellulales bacterium
GTATTGAATACTTGCCGCCATGGTTAATTGTCTGAAGATACGGCTCACTTGTTCTACCTACCCATGAACCATTTGATGAATCACCGAGCAAATCGCCGTCTTTCCATGTCAAAAATACCGCGTTGGTGGTTGTATCATTGCCATAACCGGTTTCAAAATCATCTACAATAACATACTGCTGGGTAGAGAATTTCCATACTGGACCATCCCAAAGAGGATAATCTTCCGATTCGTTAACTTCATCCACTTTCCAATAGTATGTCTTGGCAAGACCGAGTGTTATTTCATAACTCGATTCCGTGATTTCTGCCTTGATTTCCGAATTGCCTGTTTCTACTGAATCCTTGTCTGAACCAACGTATATCTTATGGACTGCAGCATCTCGACCGGATTTCCATTTGAGAATAGAATCTGTTGACACATTCGTAGCATTATCTGCGGGGAATGGCCCTGATGCACGGGTCGGTATTACCATGAAACGAATTTCACTTATACCGCCGCCGAGAATGCCGGTTTCATATGCAGTAAGTAATGTAAGTCTTACATATTTCGCTAATGCTCCATTCATATCTACGAAAACATTGGCTTTGAAATTACTTTGGCCTGAGCCCTTCTCGAATACCTGTATTTCATCCAGTGTCTTCCATGTTTCGTTATCAGTTGAATATGTAACATTAACTTCCCTGGCACCAAATGTTGTATTAGGAGCTGCTTCGTTGTAGTTCCATATTTTCAATTGATATAATTTGTAAATATCATCCAGTTCATACTGCAACCAGACTTCTCCTGGATTATCACCAACACCTGCCCACATTGTCAGGTAATCTGTCTTGTGCATACCATTTGCATCTACACCGACTCCGTTATATGTAGTATTGGGTTCCTGGTCTTCATAAACCGGATATGGAGCTACCGCCTCTATACCTACTACATGTGAAACAGCCAGTTCAACACCCTCAGATTCTGTAGTAAAGCTCCAGATTTTACCTTTGTATACTTTTGTATCCGGCGGCTTATTGGCTTCATCGACTCTCCAGTAATATGTCGTATCATAATCGAGTTTTCCTGGATTGAATGTATTGGCATCGGATACCTGGTCTGCTGATACTACAGTCGAATCCTGAAGCGAACCTACCTCAGATTCATTAACATCGTTGAAATCCGTACCGAAAAAGACATCATGAGTATATGCATAAGGACCAGGTTTCCAACTGAGAATTGTATTCGAAATAGTTATATTATTATCACCATTTCCGGGTTTTGGACCGGTTGCAGGGCCTTTTTCTCTCAAAACTCCATCTTTAACAGCCTGAATATCTGCCTGGCTAAGAGCGGCATGGAACATTGCTACTTCATCGATAATACCATTGAAATAGAAAGTTCTGATAGCACCTATATAGACTGGCCATTCTGCCCCACTTGCATTTAATGTAGCAAGTCCAGTTCGAGTTCCTTTAGAAACTCCATCCAGAAAAAGTTCTCCATCGGTTCCATTCTTTGTTATAGCTACATGATACCATTCTCCTGCTGTAATAGCATCAGTAATTGCAGTAAAACCGGCACCAAGGTTAAATCCTACCTGTCCAGATGCATTAAGAGTTAATTGCCATTGTGTTGTGGAATCATTGGATTTACCAACAATACATTGGTAGCCACCTAATGTTTCAACTTTAAACCAGGCAGATACAGTCAATATATTATTACCTCCTGAAGGATCAAATGTTCCGCAATTGACATTGTTACCAGCTGTACCACCTGGAAAATCAAGGCCTGTACCAAAGCCTGGAGCTCCCTGTATCCATTCAACCGCACCTGCTATTGTGCCATTATGGCTATTACCAGAATAATCTGTGGCTGAAGTACCAGCGCCTTCATCCAACGGGTAATATGCAACAGGCTGGTCGAGAGCTGAGGATATATTCGCTATACTAACAATAACAATAAAACAGGTTAATAAACACAATTTTTTGTACATGTTTTTCCTCCTTTTTATTAAATATTTTTGGCTGTTTATTGAGAAAAATTTCTATATAAGAAAATTAAAAGAAATTATGCTTATATTAAGAACATCCCAATACGTATTTAATTTTTACAATTACAAATAAATCGGACATTATTTTAAGAGATACTTACCATCCATGGTAAAATTCAATATTACCTGCCAAAGATTTTGAATTGAGATTACTTCACCTCCTTCCTTGATTAATCGCTTGTAATATTTATCAAAATTATCCTCAAAATTAATATATGTACGTAAAATCGCTTGTTTTCGTCGTTGCAGTCAGAATCAGAAGAAATACTCCCTTAATAAAAATAATGTGTTGCAGGAGATTTCCTACGTATACATACTACACAAAATTAATATTCACACTATTACTTATACCAAAAACTTTTTTACTATGTCAATAAAAAAAGATAAAAATTTGGATATGTAGCTTAATTCACTTTAAAAAGAGCGATTTTTTTGAAAAGTAATAAAAAATTAATGGATAGTGTTAAAAGTAAATAAAATAAAAATAATTATTATGAAATATCGGTTTTTTTGTGTTCATTCTATAAATAATCCTGATAAAGCCTGATTATATTATGATTTGTTTTTACAGGGAGTAATTTTAGTGTTAAAAACATCCTATGTACCTATTTATGTTTATAATTTCGTTTTGTATTGCGGCGGATGCGTCTGTTCTGATGTTTAACCCGTCACTATACCGCAGAACACTTGATTTTATCAATGAATCCATAGGAACGGTATGGAGCGTTTTATATGGAATACTGTTTGCCTTTTGTGCGATTTTTGTCCTGATTTCCATAGTTTTTTCAGGTATAACAATTTTTTACATTTTTTCTGCGATAGCGATGGCTTGTATTGCGTTGTTCTTCATTATGGCTGGAACTCAAAAGGGCAGTAATTTGGCAAATATCTGGATTTCGCTTTCTGATATTCAATATCGTATTGCAGGAATTGCCTTTATAATGCTGGCGGCAATAGTTTGTTATATTACAGCATGTATCAGATAGAAATTGAAAAGACAGGGGAGTTATTTGTTTATTCAGGGAGCTCGAATTTATAGCCAATTTCCCTTATTGTATGTATGAATACCGGATTGTGAGGATCTTGTTCTATCTTATTTCTTAAGGTAGTGACAAACCTGTCGATACTGCGCGAACCTGTAAAACAGTCGTATCCCCAGATATTATTTAGTATGTCATCCCGCGTAAGCGCTCGTCCCTGTCTTTTCAGGAATAATTCGAGCAGGCTGAACTCTTTTGGCGAGAGTTTTATTTCATTTCCCTTGTTTGTGAGTTTTCTTGCCGGAATATCGAGCCGAAAGTCTCCGAATTCGTAAATATTCTGTTCTGTTTGCCTGCTTCGCCGTAAAAACGCGGCCGCACGCGCTAGAAGCTCTTTTATACTGAACGGCTTGGTAACATAATCATCTGCGCCGAGATTCAGTCCAAGGACAATATCCGATTCCTCTCCCTTGGCCGTGAGCATTATAATCGGCATATCGAGTTTTTCATTACGTATAAGCCTGCATATCTCGTAGCCGTTTATTTTGGGAAGCATTATATCGAGAATAATCAAATCCGGCTTTGTATTAAGAGCCGCATTAAGACCTTCCTCGCCGTCACAAGCGGTTATTACATTATAACCGGCGTACTCAAAATTATCCTTCAAGCCGCGAAGCATTGTCGCGTCATCTTCAATTATCAGTATCGTTTCCATCTTTTTGTCTTATAAGATTAAGTATTTTGGAATACCATTCTTCTCCTTCTTTTTTGCTCATGCCAAGCACAATTTTCTTATGGCTTTCATTTTCAAGAACCAAAGTTAAAAATGATTTATGTCTGAAGTTGAAGCACCATAATTCACGCACTTCACGTAATTTCTTATAAGACAATAATACTTCAGGATAAAACTCCCCAATATAAAGTATCCCCGGTAAAAGAGCTATAGGGTGTCGTTGTTGACCGGCTGCAAGTACATCTGCAGGCATATTATTTTGAACCATAACATACATTATGTTTTTCAGAGGTATTTCAAAAACACGCCGCTTCCAAAAAATCGCCTCCCATGATTTTAGCTCAATTCTTAAAATGTTATTAATCAATTCCAAAGATTTCATTTTACTTAAACTTTAATTGGTATTTTCACAATAAACGTGCTTCCTTTTTCAGGCTGACTTTTGACTTCGATAGTTGCGTTATGGGCATCAAGAATAAATTTCACAATTGACAATCCCAGGCCTGTTCCTTCGGCCCGGCGTGATAGGGTAGTATCTGTCTGGTAAAACCTGTCGAAAATCTTCCTCATCTGTCTTTTTGTCATTCCTATGCCGTTATCTTTTACCGAAAAACATACGTTTTCATTTTCATAGAAAATTCTTAATTCAATCTCCTTGTTATCATAAGTATATTTACAGGCATTGTCCAAAAGATTCACAAGCACCGTGACAATCGCGTCCTTATCTACTGATATTGGCGACAAATCATCATCGATTTTTTGTGAAAAGAGGCAATTCCTCTGGCTGTATTTTGTTTGTATCGCTTCAATAGCGGATTTTGCAATGTCCGTCGGGCTCACTTTTTCAAACGTGAAAACCTGCTTATTTCGTTCCATACGCGAGAAGGTAAGGAAATTATCAATCAGACCTGTAAGTCGCTTGTTTTCATGGCAAATCAATTCCAAATACTCTTTTACTTGTTTCTGGTCATTATAATTTCCTTCAAGCAAAGTATCAGCGAGCACTCTCATAGATGCAAGGGGAGTCTTAAGCTCATGCGTAACAGTCGCGATAAAATCATTCTTAAGCTTATTCATTTTCATCTGCCTGCCAATTGAACGGCCCGCAAATCCGCCTGTTGTAAAGACGAGAACTATAACCAACGCTCCAGCCCAAATATAAATAGCAATCTGTTTCTTCGCGGCGTTTTCAAAAACTTTATTATTAGCGAAGAATAATTCAATATGCCAATCCTGCAAATATTTTCCCATAGGAATCTTCAGGAATGCATCTGAATCTGATTTTTCAATACCAGTTACATATGTTCCCTCATTGTCGGTTATTCTGCAAGTAATGTCTGAACCAGTGAATGTTTTCTCAAAATTCACAAGGTTTTGTTTTATTGAAGATTCTGACCATAAAAGAAAGAAATATTTCTTATCTGATTTAGTATATGCTCCATAATATTTATCAGGTGTATTTAATTTTTGTAATTTCCAATCAGGCCAGATATTGATAGCTGTATTATTTGGATAATATTGCAGAACTTTTGCGGAAATAACTTCTGCATCGTGCAATATTTGTATTGGAGCAAATCTATTTTTGGATATAAATGAGAAATCTCCTTCAAATTCATTTATAAATTGTATGGTTTTTTCCTGTACTAAAATACGTGTACCTGAATCCATCGGTAAAGAAGGTGGTATTCCTTCTATATCACCAAATTGCTGATATTTCGTTTTTGTTCCAATAGAGATATAACTATTAGCTAATTCAATTAAGTCAAACAAAGCGAATTGTTTTAATGCAGAATTCTCCTTGTTTAACTGAGCAAACATTATTGCCGCCTGAGTTATTAAAGGGATAGATTCTAAAGAAGAATTCGACCTCGTTTTTGCTACTATACTATATTGCCCTGAAGCTTTTTTAATTTTACCTTCTTTTAATAAACAACGTGCTAAACCGATTTGTGCTTTTCTTTTTAAGTAGTCATCGTTAAGTGATACCATAATACTAAAATAAGCATTTCTGGCATTTTCATAGTCCTTTTTTACGAATTCAAGATCCCATGCTTCTTTGAATTCCTCTGGTAAATCAGGTTCCACAAAATCAGTTTGGACAATCGGATATTCAATATTACCTGCTTGATTATAGATAATTACTCCATCTGCAATGGATTTATCAAAAACGAGTAGATGAAAATATTCTATCGCATTTACATCATAAATTCCCTGGAGAACTTTCGCTCTTTCATCCCAAATCTTATCTACTGTTTTTATCTGCTCATCGACACGATTTGAGTATTCATCGATAAGCAATTCACGAGCGGCAAACTGTACATTTTTCACGGACTCAGACATAAACCAAAGCAGGCAGATAGTAGGTAAAATCACTGCCCCCGCAAGCAGTAATATTACCCACCGAAAGTCGTTATAGGAATTAGTTTTGTTTCTTTTCATATTCTATTTCTCCCGTGTTATTTGTTCAGCAATGCAATTGCGGCCTGAGCATTGGCTTTTACCATGGAATCGCTATCTTCAAGAGCCTTCTGGAGTGTTGGCAAAGCATCTTTGTCACCATATAAACCGAGAGCATAAGCGGCACATCTTCTGGCGTAGCCGTCCTTATCATTTAGTGTCATATTTTTTAATGCATCAAAACCGGCAGAAACTTTCTTCTCGCCAATTGCCAGAGCCGCCATTCCTCTTGTGAGGTTTTCTTCATGCGTGCAAAGTTTCAGTAGGTTATCTTCCGCCGATTTAATATTTGCAAAATCACCTTTCCAGAGAATATATATCGCCGCGCGTCGAATATTGGCCGCGTTATTATTGAGATAGTTGGAAATTTCTTTAACGGCTGTAGCAGGTTCGAGATTTTTTAATGTATTCAAAGATGCCGCAACTCTTGGATCGCCTTCTGCACAGGTAGAAATTGTCATGACGGCAATTTTAATTATTTGCTCAGGTTGCTCTTGTGAAACATTTATATTCGCCCCGGACAGTTTGTACTGAAATTCAGTGACAATATTTCCGCCGACAGGAATTAATTCTTCGTGCCGCAATTCAATACGGCCGTCTTTTTCTGTACGTGTCATATCTTTAGGATTCATCGAGATAAGCTCTGCGCCTTCGGGCAGCAGATAAGTTTCTATTCTCAATGTAGTTTTGTCAGTGGCGGGGGAATGGGACATTCTAAACATGTATGTATTTTTATTTCCGAGAACAGGTAATATCATTCCATCCATCGTACCTTCACTTGAATATGTGAAAGTATCACCAGCTTTTACCGGTTCGTTCAATGTCACAGAATACCTGAATATGTTTCCATCGTGATTAGTTGTGAATTTAAGCGGCTGTCCTTTTTCATCCTGCATTGCGGTTATATTTACGAAATCTGAATTGATAAAACTGAGAGTTGTCATATCTGAACTGCCGCTGTTTTTCTGTATTATAGTACCTTTGAACTTAAGCACTCCATCAGGTGTGATTTCAGCGGAAAATTCCTGTGTATAAGTTTTTTCAGGAGAGGCTGAATTTATCTGCTTTGCAAAAGCAATCATTTCATCAGGTATAAGAGTTGGTTTGCCGCTTGAGTCCATTGTTGAAAAAACAAACACGAAAGCCTGAGCTTATACACCATCGGAACTCATAAAACTCGAATATTGCCCTGCGTTTATTCTTAATAAATAAGCTTTACCCGGCTCAAGCTTTACCGGTAAAGTACAGGTTGTTTTTGTCTTGTCATAAGACGGCTGCCCTGAAGTCTCCGGGAATGTGTAGTTACTTTTTACCCATGACCAGCTTTTATCCATCATTTCCTTATTGAAAGTCACGCTTATCTCTTTTGTATCGGCAGAGACATTATTAGAAAAATTCTCCGGTTTTGTACTGATTACAACCGGTACAGGTGAAGAGGGATCATGTTCCAGTGGAAGCATCTTATAGCGTATCTTAATAGTTTTATCTGTAGTACTTAATATTTGCAGAAGTCCGAAATTTCCTTCCAGGGTCTTGAAAGCAAAAGTCGCGGGAAGCTCTTCATATTGTGTATCATCAGCACCAGTTCCTTTTTGATAGTTATCTTTAACCTCTTGTGGTGACATACTATTCCATGCATTATTTGATATTTTTACGAAATTATCTTCATTAAGCCATTCCTGGCCGAGTTTAACTGTTTTACCGTCAAGATATGCTACTGCATCTATTTTATTTTCTCTGCACCAGTTATGAATTTCATCTTCATCTTCGTTAAAATCAAATTTATCAGGTACAACTAAAAGCTTTGCCATCTCGAAATCTATGAGACTTTTTCCGAGATAAGTCTCAACTTTATTATGTACATAATAAGATATCTCTAAATCAATAACATGAGTAAATCCAAGAGTTAAAGGTGGCTGTAGTTTCTCAATCTGCTTTTTGGCTTCTCTTATTACTGAACTCTGTTTGGGATATTTTGCGATAAGTTCTT
>CAZMPL010000157.1:0-8173 GCA_964567805.1 uncultured Pirellulales bacterium
CCGTAACTCGAACAGTCGCACAGCCGCTTATTATCATCACGCAGAACAGGAACAGCAATAAGAGATAAAGTCGAAACCTGAATATGTTATCTTTTCCCAGCACTTTTGTACCCTGTCTTATTCATAAATACAAACTTCCTTTTCTATACTAACCGCAAATATAAACTTTTTCTAAATAAAATGCAATTCAAAACTTATGTCAAATAATTGATGACATATTTATATGATGGAGTATAATATCAAAAGAGATGTTAATCTGGAGCATATAAATGACAAAGGAAATTGCAGTTAAAAAAAAGCTTTCATTCAGGCATATCATTGCGACATGCTTTATTTTGCTTTTTGCGGCTATATTTCTTATTGTTCAATATTCACATAAAAAAGAAGATATCGAGAACGAAAAGCTTTTTGATGAATTAGTCGCAACTCGTTCATTCAAAAAAGTCGAAGATTTAACACAAGAAGACTATGATAATATTATCGAGCTAACTTTATCTGATGAAAAAATTACAAGCGTAAAACCTTTACTAAAACTTAAAAATCTTAAATCTCTTGGTATTGAAAATTTACCAAGACAAGATATTTCAATGTCTGAAATGGGTTGGTTTTATAAGCTCAAGCGATTTTTGGGAATACAAAATCCAATAGCATCAGCTAATTTGAATGTCATTGATCTTGATGCGATTAAAAATATGCAGGGCCTGACCGATTTGTATATTCAATATTTCGGCGTAAAGAACTTTAAGGCAATAACCAAATTAAAAAAGCTTGAAAGCCTGCGTATAGATTATACAAGAACAAACGTGAGTGGGTTAACAAATCCTAAGAAACCCGACATTTCTGAGATAAATATTAAAAATTTAAAACCTCTGGCAAAACTTGAAAAATTTAAAACATTGTGGCTAATTAGTGGGAAAATAAAAGATATAACTCCTCTTCGAAATCTTACCAATATAGAAGAGCTTATGCTTTGTAACTTGCCGGTTACAGATATCAGCCCGCTTGCAAATCTTCACAATCTGTGCAATCTTCAAATTTTGAGCACGAAGATTATTAATATAAAACCTTTAGAAAATTTGACATCTCTCGTATCATTAGAAATACACAACTCACCAATAACTGATTTGTCTCCCCTTTCCTATCTGACAAATCTAACGAGCATTAAACTTATTCGTACAGAAGCATCAGATATAAAGCCGCTTTCAAACCTTACTAACCTGACTTCATTAACACTTACGGAAATAAAAATTAAAGACCTTACACCTTTGAAAAAACTTCAAAATATTCAATCTCTAAGTCTCTGGGATTTAGATATAGTTGATTTAAGCCCATTAGGAAATCTAACAGATATTAAAAGGCTTCATCTTAATGCTTCGAAAGTTAGTGATATAAGCTCGCTATCCAGTCTGAAAAAACTTGATATTCTCTATATCACAAAAACTAAAGTGAGTGATTTATCCCCACTGTCAGGACTTACGAATCTTAAAATGATCGAGTTAAACGATACACCAGTAAGTGATCTTAGCCCCTTATACAAACTTGAATATTTGAGTAGGCTCAGATTAAAAAAAACATTTGTTGATGATGAACAAGTAGCTAAAATCAAAGAAGTAATCCCTGACATTTATGTTGAGAGGTTTAACTAAGCTTTAAAGAATCGTTTCACTAGCCACTAAAAACTCTTCAAAATTCTGTCTTCTGACTCCTGTATTCTGTATTCTGTATTCTTTGAAATTTTTTTTATTTTTTTGAAAATTATGTTTGACAAAACCTATCGTATGTTAGATATTTACATAACATTTGATTGATGTTTATTATATATAACATATAAGTGAATAATGCGAGACAAAAGAAAAACAGAGCCGAAAGAGCAGTATTTGAAATTATATTACTATATTCTCAGTATAGAAGGTATTTCATTAGCAGAGAAGAATCTTCTTGCCCATTTTCACAGCTACGGCATAAAAGGCTGCTGGGAGAGCAACAAAAAACTCGGTGAAATATTATTTGTCGGCGAACGTTCGATTTCCAGATTTGTAACAAATCTTAAAAAGCGTGGGCTTGTCTTCTGGGTACATCCCAAGGGAAGGTATCGTACAATCTGGTCCAAATTACATCCTGAAGTTAAAGCGTCAACGTTCCTGTACTATATGGGTGAGCAGATAAGCAAAGAAGCAATTATAAATGGTCACGCGGCGGAGATTCTACTCGGACAGAATTGTCAGGAGTCTATAGAAAAAAGTGTCGTACCTACTGAGACAAAACAGTGCGTTCAAGTACGACAGAATTGTCTACATACTAATAACACTACTAAAAAAGATACTAATAGAAGAACTATTGAGCGTCCTACGCCTCTGCCTGCCGGTGGGCAGTCTCCGGCCGCTCTGGTAGAAAGAACACAAGCCCGAATGGATGCGACAGAATATTTCAAGCAAAAGTTCGGCATAGGAGCAAAGAAAAAGTTCAGCCCTATGTCCGAAGCAGAGTTCCAGACCGAAAAGCAGAAACAAAAACAAGCCTTATTCGCGTTAAATAAGTGATGACATGAGAAGTTCGAATATGTATAATATCGCCAAGAGATTTAAATCTGGAGTTTGTTAAAATGGCAAAGGAAATTGCAGAAAAAAAGAAAAGACGATTGTTGAAAGCCGCTGTCGTATGCATTCTCGTCGCGGCTGCGGGCGGGCTTTTTGTCTATAAATACAATTGTAATTCCTCCCGCTTACAATCATATAAAGAAAGTGAAAATATAATTAATCAAGAAGTATCCTTCTTATTGTTAAAAAAAGAACATACTACTCTTACATCAGAAGATTACGAAAAGATAGAAGACATTTCAATAAAAGTGTATGAAAACTTTAACATCAAGCCCCTTATGAAACTTAAAAATCTTAAGAGAGTCACGTTTTCTTTTGCTTCTGTGTACGATATTAATTTGAGAGAACTTGCAAATCTAAAGCAGCTCAAAACACTTGAAATCTCTTTTCCAATCGAACCGCATGGAACTGCAAGTGTTTCTGGTGGCGGTATTTTTTATATATCTCCACCCAAAAGGCAGATATTTTATAATAAGTTTTTTTCATATTTGAAAAACTTGATACACAATCGAAACAAAAAGAAATATTTTGATCCTGGTCAACTTGCGAAATTCAAAAGCCTTGAAAAATTATCGTTGCGAACTCACCACGTAAATAATATCAAATTTCTTAAAAAACTTAAAAATCTTGAACATCTTAACCTTAGTCATCCTGACATAAAGGATATTAATTCAATCGCAAGTCTGACTAATCTAAAATCTCTTCATCTTAATAATATGACATTAATAAGAATAGATGCGTTATCTTCCCTTACGAATCTTATTGAGCTTGATTTACGCAATACACATACAGATGATATCAAACCCTTAGAAAAGCTTATAAACCTCCAGAAACTCGAAATGGCCGGCTCGGAGACAAATGATTTTTCTTCGCTGGAGAATCTTGTAAATCTCTTAAATCTTGATTTATCACATACATCGATAAGTGACTTAAAACCACTGGGAAACCTTGTCAATCTACAGATTTTGAATCTTAATAATACACAGATTAGTGATTTTAAGCCTGTTGCGAAATTAAAATACTTAAAATTTCTTGATCTCTGCAATACACAGATCATGGATTTAAGTCCAATAGCCGGTTTATTAAACCTTGAAAATCTAAATATTAGCTATACAAACATAAGTGAAATTAAACAGCAAATGCTTCCTGAAAATCTGCTCGGAATCAATCTAAGCGAAACTCAGGTAAGCGGCAAAGACATTGAAGAACTTAAAATAGCCCTGCCGCAACTATATATTTTTAAGTAATAAAAATAGGATAGATGCAAATGGAAAGCAACAATGTATCGGGTAAAAAGAAGATACGGCTCTTTAAGGCAATTGCAATCTGCATTCTCGTCGCGGCTGCGGGCGGGCTTTTTGCTTTGTGGTATAATTTTTATTCCTCTCATTCGCAATCTTATAAATTAAGCGAAGCTAATTTTAATAAGTTACTTGCAGAAATATTAAAGAAAGAACCAAATGACCTGACTTCAGAGGATTTTCTAAACCAGAAAAATATTGTAGTCTTTGGAAATAATGTTACTAATCTGAATCCGCTGGTTAAGTATAAGAATCTTGAACGTGTAGATATTTATGGTTTTGAAGATATTGATTTAAGGCCGCTTTCAAAACTCAAAAAACTCAAGTGGCTCGAAATCAATTTTCAACTTCTTCGCAATCAAACTAAAAGTAAATGGTACGATAAACCGCTTTCTGTTTTCAGAATATCAAGACCTGTTAACATGAAACCAGGACCATTTAATCTTGGCCAGCTTAAGAAGCTTAATAATCTCGAAGAGCTTATTCTTAAAAGGTATGATTCGGTTTACAATATTGAAGCTCTGGCCGCTCTAAAGAATCTTGAACATCTTACACTGCAACCCAATCGCAATAAAATTCAAGCTGTAATATTCCCAGTACACCAGGGAAAAACTACCAGCGTCAACTTTAAAACAGAGCCATTGGATTTGAGTCCATTACAGAGTCTCTCGAAACTGAATTACCTTAACCTTTTGGGAGTTGAAGCGGTAGATTTTAGTTTCATTGAGAAATTATCAAATCTGGAACACATCTATCTTGGCGGCACAAATATAAGTAACGAGCAGATAGAAATAATTCAAAAAGCTTTACCAGAGCTTGAGATAGTGAGATAAGATTATCCTTAAGGGACGTTATCAATTTTCAGGGTGTATTCGGAAGTAAGATACTTGCTGTTCGGGCACATGCATGTCACTTCAAGTATATATGTCTGGTTGCTTTGCAGTTCGAAAAGCAGGCTGAATTTGTAGGCTCGAAGGAAATTTTGCCAATAATCATTATTGATTTTCGGCTCGGTTAAATCCATATCCGTCCATATCATGACTCTGCCGCCCTTCGGGTCGGAAGAACGCGGAACTTTCGGGTACAGCTCGAAACGGAAAATACATGGTGACTTTATCTGCGAGCCGTACTCGTCGAGCAGGCTCACGAAAAGATTGATTTCCCCCTGCTGGGTCTCTTCATTTATTTTATATTCCGTCAATGGCAGGATATCAATCCTGGCCGGCGCATATTCCGAATAAATTGAAATTTTATATGCCTGGCTGTTATGGTTTTCAATAACACGACCGTTCGTTGAATTGGAAGCATTACAACCTGAAAAGAAAACCAAAAGACACATTGATAGAGCAGCAGCATACTTGCCAACAGGAATATTCGATAGTGTTATATTTTCCATATTACAAACTTTCGTCACTTTACTTTAGACAATTCTTACAGGTCTTCATTCAAAATATGTCCGAGACGTTTCTTTTTGGTTCGCAAATAATTTATATTATGTTTGCCGGGTTTCGCAATTAACGGAACCTGTTCGACAATTTTTATGCCGTAAACTTCGAGCCTGCTGATTTTTTTGGGATTATTCGTCAAAATCCGAATATTCTTCAATCCTATGTCACGGCATATCTGTGCGCCGATACCATAGTCTCTTTTATCAGCGGAAAAACCAAGCTTAACATTCGCATCAACTGTATCGAGTCCCTGCTCCTGCAATTTATATGCTTTGAGCTTGTTTGCAAGGCCGATTCCCCTTCCCTCCTGCCGCAGGTATATTATGGCACCCTGTCCGGCTTTTTCTATCATCTTCATCGCTGTCACTAACTGATAGCCGCAATCGCATCGCTGAGAATGAAACAAGTCACCCGTCAGACATTCGGAATGAACTCGAACTAAAACAGGTTCGTCATGTTCTATGACATTACCCTTTTCGTCGAGCATGCCGACATCTCCTTTGCATAACGCCAAGTGCGGCTCAGCGGAAGTTATGCTCTCATACGCAATCAGGTTAAAATCGCCGTAATCGGTGGGAAGCTTCACACACTCGACACGTTTAATCTGAGAATCACGCTGAAGCCTGTATTCGATAAGCTTCGCAATCGAAGTGATTTTCAAATTATGTTTTTCACAAAACTGCAGCAGTTCCGGCACTCTCGACATTGTGCCGTCTTCGTTCATAATTTCGCAAATGACCGCCGCCGGTTTCAAGCCGGCAAGCTTCATCAGGTCAACTCCGCCTTCGGTTTGTCCGGCACGAACAAGAACTCCGCCGTCACGAGCCTGCAGCGGGAAAATATGACCCGGCCTTGCAAGGTCATCCGGTTTGGCCTTATCGCCGATTGCAACCTGAATCGTATGTGCCCTGTCTGCGGCACTGATACCCGTACTTATTCCTTCAGCGGCGTCTATACTGACTGTAAAAGCTGTACCGTAACGGGCGGTATTATCCGCCGCCTGCGGATACAGACCAAGCGTAGTGCATTTTTCACGTGTTAAAGGCAGGCAAATCAAGCCGCGGGCGTGTTTCGCCATGAAATTAACCAACTGAGGTGTTACTTTCTCTGCGGCACAAACTATATCACCTTCGTTTTCGCGGTCCTCGGCATCGACGAGAATTATCATTTTGCCCTGACGAAGGTCTTCCATAACTTCCGGTATTTCACTAAATTCTACTGTCATTTAAAACTCTTATCAAAAAATCAAATTTACTGGGAGGAAGAATCTTCCTTCCCGAAACGTCCAATATATCCACTTCATTGCAAATTGTAAACAATTTGTCATATTTTGTAATTCTGAATCACGCGGTGATGAAACATCCGGCTCGCGAATGATAAATTTGAATCGCAACGTTACTTAACTTCGCAGGAAACTATGAGGGGTGGCAGCCTCAAGCGTGAGCTTGGGGATGTTTTGGCATTCTCTTACCATCCCCATCCTGAAAAAAACAGGATGAGGCTGCCACCCATTATTATATGAAGTTTAGTTTCTTTCGCATACATCCTGAAAATCAGGTTCGGTGCTCAGAATGACAGAGTCTTTATCAAGAATGTTATTGCTATGGAAGACTAATTTATAATACAAAAAAGATTTCGCTTTCGCCGCGATTTCAAATATAGTAAATTAATAGTAGAAATATAGCAATATTAAATTCTTTGAGATAAAAGGCGAAAAAAGTAATATGGGTAAAACCGCAAAACTTGCAGTAGCTTATCATAACCTTTCAGTCACACTCGAGGCCGGAGTGGAAATCATGAGAGCTTTAGATATTGTCGCACAGGGACAGAAAGGCGGACTGAAAAAAGCTTTTTATGGTACAAGAGAATCCATATCGAACGGAAACGGCGTTTTCGAATCGATGAAGAAATACCACACAGCTTTTCCGGAAGTTGACTTAATGCTCATCGAAGCGGCGGAAACGTCCGGCAAATACCCGGAATGCTTCCAACTCCTTTCGAAATGGCACGAGTTTCGATTAAAAATATTCAGAATAATTACATCCGGCATGATACTTCCGCTTTTTATTCTTCATTTTGCGTTATTGATTTTGCCGGTCCCAAGACTGGTAATGAGCCAGAATCTCACGTGGATTAATTACGTTTGGGCGGTTTTAAGACCGCTTATCGCGATATATCTTATTGTTTTTATTTTTGGTTTTTCATACCGCTTTTTCAAGAAATTAAGTTTTCTCAAATACATTCTCGATACAATTATTCTCTGGATACCGTTACTCGGCATAGCGGTCTGGGAACTCGCAATTGCAAGATTCTGCTTCACATTCAACATGCTCAACAAAGCTGGCGTACCAATTCTTCAGGGACTTCCTCTTGCGGTTAAACTTACAGGAAATAAAGTAGTCGCGAAAATTTTCCAGGGCGGCGTAGAATCCGTCCAGAATGGTAACTCAGCTTTCGAAGGCTTTTCAGGAAGAATGCCAATCGACTATAAAAACCTCTGGCAGGTCGGCGAGGAAACCGGCGAGTTAACAAAAACAGTCGATAAAATTGCCGAGATTTCAAGTGACAGAGCGGACCTGTATTTTACGGAATTTGCTAAATGGTTCCCGAGAATTATTTACGGGATAATCAGCCTTTGGATGGCTTATCAAATTATCACTTTCTATACAGGCTATATATCAAATTCAATGTCAATAATATAGAGCCACATAGAACTTAGCGAGAAATAGCCGCAACAAAATTTATTTTTGTTAGACACAGATTCCACTGATTATTCATTACTAAGACTTTGTCATTCCCTTAAAAAAGGGAATCCAGTTTAAACAAG
>CAZMPL010000158.1:0-8166 GCA_964567805.1 uncultured Pirellulales bacterium
TTCTGAAGTTTATCGATCTTGTAATGAAACTTAGAGTCACTGAGCATGAAGAAAGAGTTGGTCTCGATTTAACACAGCATAGAGAAGGAGCATATACTTTAATCAGTTAGTATACAAAGAGAAATTTTATGAAATATATAATAGGTATAATTCAGCCTGACCGTCTTGATGATGTGCTTGAGAAATTGGAAGAAAAAGAAATTCACCTCGTGACAGTTTCAAGTGTCATCGGGAGAGGCCGACAGCAAGGTGTAGCGGAAGTATATAGAAGTCACAAGGAACCCGGAAACCTGCTCAGGAAAGTAAAAGTGGAAATCGCGGTAAATGACGAATATGTTAACGCGACTATCGATGCGATTGTAACTGGAGCAAGGTCGGGCAATATCGGAGACGGTAAGATTTTTATAATGGATTTAGATGAATGTATCAGGATTAGAACTGGTGAAACAGGTTCTGTCGCGATTGGGTAAGATAATTGCGTTTTTGTATTTGTCTGTTCTGTAATAATGCAATAATTTAACTATTTTACTCATTTGTAATTCTATTAAAAAACGATACAAATGTGTCGTGGCGTGCCAAAACGCTACATATATGTAGTGAAATGAAGAAGTATGACAAATAGGTAAATATTCATATCTTCTTGCAAGAGCATTAGTTGCGAAAGAATGTTCTTGTATTTGTATTGTGGCACATAAATTGCAATGTTTTTAATGCTATTATGGTTTATGAAGTCTAAGCAGATTTTATAAAGACAAACAAATATATAAGAATGAAAACTGGTAATAAGTAACAAAGATCAATAAAATATAATGTGTTAAGAAAAATAATTATCTGGAGCTGTTTTAGGAGTAGTAAATAATGAGTAATTCATGTGAATCTGTTCCAAATGTATTTGGTTCAAATGTTTTTAATGACATAGTTATGCGTGAGCGTCTGCCAAAGGATGTATATAAGTCTCTTAAAAAGTCTTTGGAAAATAATGAAACACTTGATCCATCTATTGCAAATGTTATTGCCAACGCAATGAAAGATTGGGCGATTGAAAAGGGTGCAACACATTATTGTCACTGGTTCCAGCCAATGACTGGTTCTACAGCCGAAAAGCATGATTCTTTTATTTCTCCGACTTCACAGGGTACAACAATTATGGAGTTTAGTGGAAAAGAACTTTACCAGGGCGAACCTGATGCTTCATCTTTTCCATCAGGCGGTTTGAGAGCTACATTCGAAGCACGTGGTTATACAGCATGGGATTGTACATCACCTGTTTTTATTAAAAAAGATGGCGGTAACATATCATTGTTCATACCGAGTGCTTTTTGTTCTTATGTCGGTCATGCACTTGATAAGAAAACACCATTGCTTCGTTCAATGGATGCATTGAATACTCAAGCAGTTCGTGTTCTGAAAGCTTTGGGCAATACTACTTCAAAGCGTGTTACGCCGACTCTCGGGCCGGAACAGGAATATTTCCTTATTGATAAATCATATTATAACAAGAGACTCGACCTTATTCTGGCCGGAAGAACTCTTTTTGGAGCACCTTCGCCGAGAGGTCAGGAAATGGAAGACCATTATTTCGGAGCCATTCATGAGAGAGTCGCTTCATTTATGCATGAACTAAATGTTGAATTATGGAAATTGGGAGTTTCAGCCAAGACGCAACATAATGAAGTCGCGCCTGCTCAGTACGAACTGGCGCCGGTTTTTGCGACAGTCAATGTCGCAACTGACCACAATCAGATAACGATGGAAACCATGAGAAAAGTTGCGCTCAGACATAATTTTGTATGTCTCCTGCATGAAAAGCCATTTGCCGGTGTAAACGGCTCAGGTAAGCATAATAACTGGAGCATGGTAACAGACGATGGCATTAACCTTCTCGATCCAGGTAAGACGCCGCATGATAATATGGTATTTCTTGTTATGCTTTGCGCGGTAGTTAAAGCAGTCGATAAATATTCAAAACTTCTTCGCGCAAGTGTTGCAAATACGGGAAATGAGCATCGTCTGGGAGCAAATGAAGCGCCTCCGGCTATTGTTTCTATATTCCTTGGTGAACAACTCACTGATATTTTCGAGCAGTTGGCAACAGGAAAAGCAAAATCATCGAAGAAGGGTGGAGAGTTGAAACTTGGTGTATCGACACTTCCTCCTCTTCCAAAGGATAATACAGACAGGAATAGAACTTCGCCGTTCGCATTCACGGGTAACAAATTCGAATTCAGAATGGTTGGTTCCACACAATCTACCTCTGGACCTATGTTTACATTAAATACAATGGTCACTGATGTTCTTTGTGAAATTGCGGATGAGTTGGAAAAGGGCGGAAATGTAGAAGCTAAAGCACAAAGTATTTTGAATCAGATTGCAAATAATCATAAAAAGATTCTCTATAATGGCGATAACTATACAGAAGAATGGGTCAAAGAAGCTGAAAAACGCGGGCTTCCAAATATTCGCTCAACAGCAGCTTCGCTTGAAACAATCCTGGATAAGGAAAATGTTGCTTTATTCGAGAAGTATGGTGTTTTAACAAAAGAAGAACTGCATGCAAGAGCGGATATTTTGTTTGAAAATTATATCAAGTCAATAAAAATCGAAGCGATGACTATGCTTTCTATAGCGAAAAGACAGATACTTCCTGCATGTATTAAATATTCTTCGGTTTTGGCGGGAGCCGCAGAAGCAGTTAGTGCTGCTGGTATCGATTTAGCTTGGCAAAAAGAACTTCTTGCGAAATATTGTGGATTAGTCACAAAGCTGGAAGAAAATATTGCAAAGCTTGAGCTGGAAGTTAGCAAATCTAAAATATCTGATATTGTTAAAATGGCTCGTTTCTCAAGAGATAATATTGTTCCGGCGATGAATGATTTGCGTAAGGCAGCAGATGAGCTGGAAACTATTACAGATTCCGAAATGTGGCCTTTGCCAACATACGCCGAGATGCTTTTTGGGAAATAATGCAAATATTATTATAATACCTCTGAAGAAAGTAATAGTTCAGTATATATCTGAACTTACATATGATAAGCTCTGGATAATGGTTGAGGCTTGCAAGAAACAGTTAGCTGTTTCCTCTGCAGGCCTTGGCCTTTTAAATAATATTGCGATATTTCTTCATATCACAAAATTGTTTTATCAATAATTTTAAGCGTTATAAAGATAACTTATATCTGTTATTAGAATAACCGTTTGTAAATTATTATAAAATCATCGTATAATATAAGGCCATTCTAAAAGAATGGTCGCGAATGTTGGTATAATAAACCAAATGCTTCATATAAAGTAATTACGACGAAAATGTATTAATTAAGTTAATGTTATGGAAATGAAATTGAAAAACTACGGTCTATATAACGTGCAGAATGAGCATGACGCCTGTGGTATTGGTGCAGTAGTCAATATCTCAGGTAAAAAAGAACATGCTATCATTGAATATGGCAAACAAATACTTCTGAATCTGCATCATCGCGGTGCTGCCGGTGCTGATGAAATCACCGGGGACGGTGCGGGGATTCTTTTCCAGCTCCCGTATGAATTCTTTATTGCAGAAACTAAAAAAATTGGCATCCAGTTACCTCCCGAAACACAATATGGTGTTGGAATGGTTTTTGGTTCTAAAAATGCTGAATTAAGAAAAAAATGTGATGAAATACTCGAGTCTGCAATAAAGCATTACGGCATGAAAGTTTTAGGCTGGCGAGAAGTTCCGACTTCCTGCGGATGTCTTGGGAAACTTGCTTTGGATGCTGAACCTTCGATAAAACAAATATTTGTCGATGGTGCGGGTAAAAAAGATACAGACCTGGAACGACAATTATATCTTGCCCGTGGAAGAGCTGAAAATTTAGTCCGAGCGAAATTCGGAGAAGAAGCTGAAGATTTTTATATTGTTTCATTATCATGCAGAACAATCTGTTATAAAGGAATGTTCATGGCATGGCAATTATTCGATTATTATCCTGACCTTGCAAATGAAAATCTTGTTTCGGCATTGGCGATAGTTCATCAGCGATACAGTACAAATACGTTCCCGAACTGGAAGCTTGCGCAGCCTTTCAGATGTATTGCTCATAACGGCGAAATAAATACTCTAAGCGGCAATCGTAACTGGATGAAAGCACGCGAAAATATTATGGTAAGTGACATCTTCAAGGATAATCTCAAAGATGTATTACCTGTCCTTAAACCTGAAATGAGTGATTCAGCTTGTTTCGATAGTGCGCTTGAGTTGCTTGTACGTTCAGGCAGAAGTATGCCGCATTCAATGATGATGATGATTCCAGAAGCTTTCGGAGCGAAATATCATATCAGTACAGATAAACGCGCGTTTTACGAATATCACTCAGCCATAATGGAGCCATGGGACGGCCCGGCTGCTATGGTATTTACTGACGGCAGACTTATAGGAGGTACGCTTGACCGTAACGGCTTAAGACCATGCAGGTATCTTGTTACTACTGATGGTTTGGCTATTATTGCAAGCGAAACAGGTGTAGTAGAATTTCCGCCTGAAAAAATTCGTAAAAAAGGACGCCTCAGACCCGGTCACATGTTCCTCGTAGATACAGTACAGCAGCGTGAAGTTTCTGATAATGAAATTAAAGGTAAAATTGTCAGGCAGAAACCATATCGTAGATGGCTGCATGAAAATCGTATTGAGCTTCGCGGATTATTTGACACGCCGAATCTTGTTGAAAGCGATCCGAATACAATCGCGCAAAGAATGAAAGTTTTCGGTTATACCCGCGAAGAACTCAAAATGGTTTTGGCGCCTATGGCTATCAACGGGCAGGAACCAGTCGGTTCGATGGGAAATGATACTCCTCTGGCGGTTTTATCTGATAAACCAAAATTATTATTCAATTATTTTAAGCAATTGTTCGCGCAGGTTACTAATCCTCCAATTGATCCGCTTCGCGAAGGTCTTGTAATGAGCCTTATGGTCTTTACAGGAAAGAAAAGAAATATTTTAGGAGAAACACCTGAACATTGCAGACAACTTAAGTTGCCGCATCCAATTCTTACGAATGAAGATATCGAGCGTTTGCGTTCCGTAAACAGACCTGATTTCAAAGTTGAGACTATCTCTGCACTTTTCGATACAGATGTATCTAACCCGGCGGAAAGTCTGCGATTGAGTTTGAAATCTTTAATAGACAATGCTGAAAAAGCCATCAAAAATGGTGCTTCACTTATAATAATCAGTGATAAAGGAACGAACCCAATTCAAGCTCCTATTCCATCTCTTTTGGCAACCGCGGCGGTTCATCATGGTTTACTCAAACGTGGCTTGAGAGGTGAAGCAGGTCTTATTATCGAAAGCGGCGAGCCGAGAGAAGTTATGCATTTTTGTCTCTTGTGCGGTTACGGCGCAAATGGAATAAATCCATATATGGCTTTCGAGTCGCTCGATGAGCTTCAAAATATTGAAGAAGTACCAACGAATCTTGATACAATTCAGATTGCAGATAATTACATCGCCGCAATTAAAAAAGGTATCCTCAAAACCATGAGTAAAATGGGTATTTCTACTTTGCGAAGCTACGCGGGAGCACAGCTTTTTGAAGCGATAGGATTGAATCACGATGTAATTAATGAATACTTTACCGGTACGAGCTCACGAATAGAAGGTATCGGACTTGAAGAAATCGCCGCTGAAGTAATTGCAAGACAGAAATCAGCATTCGAGCAGCGCCCTGCCGGGGTGCTTGATCTTGAATTTGGTGGAGAATATCATTTTAGACGTACAGGTGAATATCATCTCTGGAATCCTACATCAGTTGCAAAGCTACAGCATGCAGTAAAAAATAACGACGCGAAAGCATATGATGAATATGCAAAAGAAATAAACGATCAATCGAAACATTTATGTACACTTCGCGGTTTATTCGAATTTGTCCCGGGTAATTCAATCCCAATCGAAGAAGTTGAACCAGCTTCGGAAATTGTTAAACGATTCTGCACTGGAGCAATGAGTCATGGTTCGATAAGCAAAGAAGCTCACGAGTGTATGGCTATTGCGATGAATCGTATCGGCGGAATGAGCAATACCGGCGAAGGCGGCGAAGACCCTAAACGTTATATTCCGGAACCGAATGGTGATTCTAAAAACAGCGCGATAAAGCAGATTGCCAGCGCAAGATTCGGTGTCACTGCGAATTATGTTGCTAATGCCAAAGAGCTTCAAATCAAAATCGCACAAGGGGCCAAGCCCGGCGAAGGCGGCCAGCTCCCCGGGCATAAAGTCACTGAGGAAATTGCCAGGCTCAGATTTTCTACGCTCGGAGTGACATTGATTTCTCCTCCGCCGCATCATGATATTTACTCTATCGAGGATTTGGCGCAATTAATATACGACTTGAAATGCAGTAATCCGGGCGTGAAAGTTTCGGTTAAACTTGTCGCGGAAGTCGGAGTCGGAACAATCGCTGCCGGTGTCGCGAAAGGCAACGCGGACGAAGTTCTCATAAGCGGCCATGATGGCGGAACAGGCGCAAGTCCTCTCTCGTCAATCAAACATGCAGGATGTCCGTGGGAACTCGGCCTGGCTGAAACCCAGCAGGTACTCGTAATGAATGGTTTGCGTGACCGAATCAGAGTTCAGACAGACGGACAGTTAAAAACGGGACGTGATATTGCAATAGCAGCTTTACTCGGAGCAGAACAGTTCGGATTCGGTACATCAGTGCTCGTGACATTGGGATGTACATTATTAAGAAAATGTCACGAAGGCGCATGTGCTTTCGGAATCGCTACGCAGGATGCTGAGCTCAGGGCTCGATTCAAAGGTAAGCCGGAATATATACAGCGATTCATGTTCTTTATTGCCGAAGAACTCAGACAGATTATGGCGAAGCTCGGCTTTAGAAAAGTAGAAGATATGGTCGGAAGAGTCGAATATCTTAATTCTGACAAGGCAATTGAAAACTGGAAGAGTAAGGGTATTGATCTTTCGGCAATTTTCAAAAAGCCGCTTTATTCCGATACGAATTCGATACACCTGACTTCGCAACAGGCGGTAAAAATTAATGACCATATTGACTGGCAGATTTTGGAAAAATTGAAATCCGCGATTGAAAACAAAAAGAAAGTTACTCTTGAAATGCCGATACGAAATACTAATAGAACAGTAGGTGCAATTCTAAGTAATCGTATTGTGAAAAAATATGGACAGGAAGGTTTACCTGACGGTACTATAGAAATTACCTTCAATGGTTCCGCCGGCCAGAGTTTCGGAGCTTTCCTTGTTCCTGGAGTGACACTCAAATTGGTAGGAGACTGTAATGACTATCTCGGAAAGAGTCTTTCCGGAGGAAGAATTGTTGTTCAAACACCGTCTAATTGCACTTTTACGGCTCACAAAAATATTATCGCGGGTAATACACTATTGTACGGTGCGACTTCCGGAGAAGTATTTATAAACGGAATCGCAGGCGAACGATTCGCTGTTCGTAATAGTGGCGCAACCGCTGTAGTCGAGGGTCTTGGTGATCACGGATGCGAGTACATGACCGGCGGAACAATTGTTGTTCTCGGACAAACAGGCTGCAACTTCGCGGCAGGTATGAGCGGCGGTATCGCATATGTACTTGATGAGATGCAATTGTTCGATACATTATGCAATCTCGATATGGTCGAACTTGAAAGTGTATGGAAAGAGCAGGATAAGAAAATTCTGAAGAATCTTATCGAACAGCATCTTAAATGGACCGGAAGTGAACGGGCAAAACAAATCCTGAATTCATGGAACGACATGGCAGGAAAATTCGTAAAAGTAGTACCGATAGATTATCGAAAAGCGCTGGAAAAAATGCGTGCCGCAGAACAGCGTGACACTGAAACAACACCAGCAACAGAGGAGGTTTTCTAATGGCTGAACCGAAAGCTTTTCTTACATATAAACGACAAAATGTTGGTTATAGACCAATCGAAGAAAGAATACATGATTTCAGGGAGTTGAATCTCCCTTTAACTCCGGACCAGATTCATCAGCAGGCAAAAAGATGCATGGATTGCGGCATACCATTCTGTCATGGTGCCGGATGTCCATTGCAAAATTTCATTCCTGATTTCAATGAACTTATATACAAAAATCGCTGGGAACAGGCGTGTAAATTATTGCATTCTACAAATAACTTCCCGGAAATCACCGGGCGGCTC
>CAZMPL010000159.1:0-8147 GCA_964567805.1 uncultured Pirellulales bacterium
AAAGTTTCTTCAACTCTGGAATCTCGATGGGAAAATGATAGGGGACAAAGATGATGATAAATTATTAAAGTATGTATTGAACCAGCTTTCAAATCCGGAAAGTGAGATTGCTAAAGTAAATAGATTATATTCACATCCAGAAGAGTCTTCATACGATATTTTGGAATTTAAGGATGGCAGGATATTCGAGAGATATTCTCAGCCGCAAAAAATAGACAATGAAATAGTCGGAAGAGTATGGAGTTTTCGTGACATTACAAAGCAGAAAAAAGCTGAAGAAGAATTAAGAAGAAATGAAGAGCACCTCAGTATTATCTTGAATTCGATTCTGGCTGGCGTTGTAATGATTGATGCGCAAACACATGAAATTGTGAACTGCAATTTGCAGGCCCAGAAAATGATAGGTTTATCAAGAGAAGAAATCGTTGGTAAAGTCTGTCATAAATTTATATGTCCTGCTGAAAAAGGTAAATGTCCTATTAGTGACTTATGTCAAACAGTAGATATGTCGGAACGTGTTTTGTTGAGACGGGGCAACGAAAAAACTCCTATTATTAAAACAGTTACTCCTATTAACTGGGGTAATAAATCTTATTTAATTGAAAGTTTTATCGATATAACACAGCTTAAAGAAGCGGAAAAAGCATTATGGATCTCAGAAGAACGTTTTCGTACAGCCGCAAAGCTCGCCAGTGACTTGATATGGGAGCTTGACGTTAAAACCGGTCGTATGGAATGGTTCGGTGACATAGATGGCAAACTCGGTTATAAAAAAGGCGAATTTCCGAGAACCTTACAGGCGTGGGAAAGTATTATTCATCCGGATGATTATCATGGTGTCATCGATAATAAGGAAGTACATATTAAGGAACAAAAACCTTACGATACGGAATATCGCGTAAAAAGAAAAGATGGTAGATTTCTTTGTTGGACGGATTGCGGAACGATTCTTTGTGATAAAGAAGGAAAGCCAGAAAAAATGATTGGAGTATGTTCTGATATTACGAATCGCAGAGAGTCCGAGCAAAAGCAATTGAATTTACTCGAGCAGCTCGAAAAAGCTAACGATGAATTGAAGAGTTTCGCTTATATCGTATCGCATGATTTGAAAGCACCTCTTCGCGGTGTTAAAGTATTGGCTGACTGGCTGTGTGATGATTATGCCGATAAGCTTGGTGCTGAAGGTAAAGAACAGGTTGAATTACTTGTATCACGCGTGGATCGTATGCAGAATCTTATAAATGGAATTCTTCAATATTCCAGGATTGGCCGCGTGGACGAATCTATCAGTAAAATCGATACGGGACAAGTTATTACCGATGTTATTGACGCAATTTCTCCTCCAAAGAATATCAAGATTATCGTCGAGAAACAAATGCCTGTTGTTATGTATGAAAAAACCAGAATATTTCAGGTATTTCAGAATCTTGTCAGCAATGCTGTAAAATACATGGATAAAGAAGAGGGAATAATAAAAATTGATTTTACCGAGAATGATGAATTCTGGCTGTTCAGTATAAATGATAACGGTCCAGGAATAAGAGAAGAGTATTATGAAAAAATATTCCAGATGTTCCAGACTTTATCTCCACGTGACCAGTTCGAGAGTACAGGAGTCGGTCTTACAGTCGTAAAAAAGATTGTCGAATTGTACGGTGGAAGAATATGGGTCGAATCCCAGGTTGGAAAAGGCAGTACATTTTTATTCACCATACCAAAAAATAAATTGGAAAATGAGAGGATAACAAATGAAGAACTTCAAACCAATTTTATTAGTTGACGATGATGATATTGACGCAATGTCAGTCCGAAGGGCTTTCAAGGAAATAAATATCACAAATCCGCTCGTGCGCTCAGTTAATGGTGAAGAAGCGTTAAAATATCTTTATGATCTGTCTAATGAAATACCTTGTGTTATTTTACTCGATTTGAATATGCCGAAGATGAACGGCATAGAATTTCTCAGTATTGTTAAAGATGATGATAGGTTGAAATATATCCCTGTAGTTGTTCTTACTACTTCAACAGAGGAATGTGATATTAAGGAATCTTTCAAGTACAGTGTAGGCGGTTATGTAGTTAAGCCGGTTGATTATAAAACTTTTGTTGATGCAATCAGAACCATTAATATGTATTGGACATTGAGTGAATTACCTTCTAATGAAACGAGGTCTACAGATGTTAAATGCGAAATCAGTTCTGTTAGTTGAAGACGATAATATTGATGCAATGACGGTTAAACGTTCCCTTCGTGACCTTGGTTCGAAAGTAACGCTTGTTCGCGCTAATAATGGTGAAGAGGCCTTGGAATATTTAAGAAATCCGAAAAATGAAAAACCATGCCTTATTCTGCTGGATTTAAATATGCCGAAAATGAATGGTATCGAATTTCTTCGGGTTATGAAAACCGACGAAATACTCAGGCAAATCCCGGTTGTGATATTTACAACATCCAAAGAGGAGTTTGATGTCATAAAGAGCTTTGAGCTAAGTGTTGCCGGCTATATAATCAAATCCTTCGAATATCCGCAATTCCTGGATTCGATGAAAAAGCTCCATACTTACTGGAATCTTTGCTTATTGCCGCAAACTGTCTAATCTCAAAAATATATTGCACAGAAATAATTACTTCCGATAGCATATCTTGCAAAATGCGACATCAGCCGCTATGATATGGGCATGTCAGCAAAATCTAATAATAAAAATGAGAAAAAGGGCCCCGTAGCGGTCAATAAAAAAGCCCTCATGAATTTCGAGGTAGTCGAGAAATTCGAGGCCGGACTTTCTCTATTGGGTACCGAAGTCAAATCCCTTCGCATAGGAGCCGCCGATCTAAGTGGTTCTTACGCCAGAATAGACGGCGACCAGTGCTTGCTTCATGGTACGAGTATTAACCAGTACCAGCAGGCCGGAGCCCGCCCGCACGACCCGACTCGTAAAAGAAAACTGCTCCTGCATAAAGCTGAAATTCGCAAAATAAGGATAAAACTCGAACAAAGAGGCTTTACTTTGGTACCGCTGAAAATATATTTTAATGACAGGGGATATGCTAAAATTGAGCTTGGTCTTGCAAGAGGCAAAAGACAATACGACAAAAGAAAAACAATTACCGAACGCGACCATAAACGCGAATTAGACAGAAATATGAAAAAATACCATAGATAATATGGGCTGTCATTCTGAGTGAAACGAAGAATCTGGGCTTCGATAGCCAGATATGGGATTCAGAATGACACATAAATATAACTTTATTGGCTTTATATAAGTTTTGGAGAATATTATGGCTGAATCAGAAAAAAAAGAGAAAAAAATTATAATTGACGAAGACTGGAAACAGGAAGCTCAAAAGGAGAAAGAAACATTAGCCGCCGAAGAAGAACAGGCGGAAATGGAAGATACAGGCCGCGGCCAATTGCCTCCCGGTGATTTTGCTGCTCTGATTAGTATGCTCATGACACAGGCTTTGTTCGCAATGGGTTTTCTCCAGATAAAGGGACAGGAACCTAAAGAACCCGATTTGGAAATGGCAAAATATAATATCGATATGCTCCAGACTCTCGAGGATAAAACCAAAGGCAATCTTACTGACCAGGAACAGAAAGTTTTGTCGGACACACTCAATCAGCTGCGTATGGCTTATGTTAAAGTTTCAGGATAAAAATATTGGCAAATATATTAGATAAAATTATAGCTGATAAAAGACTGGAAGTCGAGGAGCGAAAATCCGTAGTAAGCCTTGATGAACTGATAGATAAAATCAGCGAAATGCCTGTGTGCCGCGATTTCTATAAAGCTGTCACTGACATAAATCCAAGGGGCATAAACGTTATTGCTGAAGTAAAAAAAGCATCTCCTTCGGCTGGCTTGATTCGCGCTGATTTCGACCCGGTAACTATAGCTCGAATTTATAAAAAATGCGGTGCGGATGCAATCAGTGTTTTAACTGACGAAAAATATTTCCAGGGAAAACTCGAATATGTAAAGCAGGTACATGACGCGGTGGATTTACCTGTTCTTCGCAAAGATTTTATAATAGACCAATGGCAGATTTTCGAAGCTCGCGCCGCAAGTGCGGATGCTGTCCTGCTCATAGCAGATGCGCTATCCTATGATGAATTGATGGATTTAATGATAGTCGCCGCTGAACTTACTTTGACTGTCCTTCTTGAAGTTCATAATGAAGAAACTTTGCTCAAAATCCGTAACCTATTGGAATTCCCTCGCAAAGGATGTGTTGTTCTTGGCATAAATAATCGTGACCTCACTACAATGCAGGTGGATTTGAATACGACTGGAAAACTGGCCAAACTTTTACGTGAAAAAGATAAACTCATAGCCGAAAGCGGCGTGAAAACAAGAAGCGATGTCGAGAAACTGATGCAAGTCGGAGTAAAAGCCGTCCTGATTGGACAAACACTTTGTGAGAATCCGAGTATCGAAGAAAAATTCAGAGAACTTTTTGGCTAAAAAATACTACGAAAAATATCAAGCGAAGTTTAATCATTTCGCTTATTTAAGAGCCATCCATAAAATTCTCAAAGCGGCTATTAATAAAGCGATAGCAAGCCCGCGAACAATCCCTTTTCCACCAATCTTGTTAGATGCCCATGCGCCAACTTGTGCTCCCGGTAATACACCGATTATTAATCCGAGAGCCATTAGATACGTACCTGTGAAATCTCCGGAGACAATATGAAAAGTTGTTGCTGAAAATGTCATCATTGCAAGGACAAAGTGACTCGTTGCGGTCGCTATATGAACAGGAAAGCCCAGCAGATAAATCATAACAGGGACATGAATTATTCCACCTCCAATCCCAAGCAGTGAAGAAAGTACTCCTACAAAAAAACTTGAAACAATACCGAATCGCAAATCAAATTTGTGAGCTGAATCCTCATGGTTTTCTTTAAGCTTGCCGGGCCGTGCAAGCAAATACAAGCTCACAAGAAACAGAATGATGCCGAAGAAAGCATAAAATATCTGCTTTGGTATATAATCTAAAATAACAACACCAATAATAGAACCTGGTACCGCGGTTAAAGCAAATAATAATCCTGCTTTATAATTTATTCTTTTCATTCTCGCGTAAGCGATTGAGCCTGAAACTGAGTTGCCGAATATCATAGCCAGTGAAACGGTTGTTAGTGCCACTGGCGGCATATTTTTATATAACATAAGCAGGATAGGCATAGCTATAAATCCGCCTCCAGCGCCTACAAGTGTACCAAACGCTCCAGCGATAAATCCAAGAATCACAAGACAGAAAAAATCCATAAAAAAACTCCATGTAGCCGAAAAAAACACTTAAGCCATTATTGTTTGTAAATACCTGTTTCTTGAAAAAATATTAATTCCTAAAAATGCAATAAATATCTCGGCAGAAAAAACTGCGATATATTCCACTATAGGTATATTAAAAAGTATGTTAGCAGGCAGGATAATCGCATTTGCGGCAAAAGCAAACAATCCAAATTTTGAAGCTATCTTATATTCGGGGACTTTTCTTAAATTCCATGCAGTAAATCCAATACCGATTGTCAGGAAAATGAAAAGAAGAAAAGTTAATACGATATGTGGTGAACTTAAAAATGAAAAGTTCCTTTCTGTGGAAGATTTTTCAATTAATTGTATATCTGAAACAGTTTCAGGATAAAGTCCGCCGCAGATTAACAAAGATATACCCGCGGCAATAAGAAATATCTGTCCTTTTCTAATTGAAATTTCTTCTTTTCTTTTTTCATTCAATATGTATAATCCGCCTGCGAAAAATATTATAGCAATCGACTGAACAACCTGGCCGGTATTATACCAAAAGTGTCCTCCGGCATTGAAATCCATATTTCCCAAATCACTGTGCCAGTTTACAAATGGATTAAATTTTACTTCATTATTTTTATTCCATATTATCATTGATGGTAAAGTAAAAAGAAATTCGGTAAGTAAAACTGTTACTCCGAAAATAGAACTGAGCGGCTGCATAAATATTTTTTTTGCAACGTTATTTTTCTTCATCTTTTTCCTTGGTAAAAAAATTTTCTCCTGAATATAAGAAGCGATCCAATCATTGCTACCGTGAGGAAACTGCCGACTATAGCGGCAATTACTATGTTAATTGAGGAAATTTCATGTTTCAACATGGAATATTTTACAATGAAGTAAAAAAGTATCCAGTAAATCAAACTTGTAACGAGGCCGGGCGAATATTTTTTCGTGATAATCGTAGCTAAGAAATGCCATATGCCATTAGTTACCAGGAGAAAAACAAAAATTAGCGGAAGAACAACTAAGTTACCACCGAAAATTTCATAGATAATATTGGAAACAATGATTAATAACATCAGCAAGGTATTGAAACCGAAAAAGTGCTTCCATTGGTAGTCGGGCCAAAAAGACTTGCGTACCATTGTCACAAAGGTTTCTCCAATAAGCGATTCTTCAATTATGTGAATAACATAGGCAACGACAAAACTCCAAAAGATGAAAGTGATGGGTAAAAAGAAATCAGTGGTATTTTCTAATGTAGTTATGGTGATATTCATATTATTTTCAATGACTATGCTCTTTGACGACAAACTATTTTTTAATTTCCAAAATATCTTTTAAATATTCTACAGATATTCAGCGTTATCCACAACTGCATTTCATATTGTTTTTTGTTTTCGCTTGCTTTATGGATTTTTGAATAAGATATTTTCCAAAGCCCGTTTTTCTGCTGGTTATCTACGAACCATTGAAAGGCTGTTTTAATATCATTATCTTCTTTGGGCAATCCAATTAATGAAATAGAATCCATCGCCGCGACTAAATGATTCCACCAGTAAGGAAATTGAAAACGCACCCAGTTGTCAGGATGCTGATACCATGTCCAGTTGTCTTTCTTTAAGAATTTCGATTTTAATAGCTCCGCTGCTTTTAATGCGTATTCGGAATCCTTGTATTTCGGGTGAACTGAAAACGCCCTGATAACCATCCCTGTTCCGGCCGCGGAAAAAGGTTTTGTTTTGTCAAAATCCTTTACCGGTTCTAAATCCATCCTCTCAGTAATTTCGCACATTTCCTTCCAATTATGGTTGATTAATCCCGGGCTTCCGATTACCCAGCCGCCGTCGTTCTGTCTCATGCCAATCAGCCATTTCATTCCCTTTTCAACTCGTTTATCTTTTTCGTAACCGGCTTTTATCAACAAATAAAGGATTGCGCCAGTATAATACGGAGCATATTGGTTTCCCAAAATACCTCGGATGTCACCTTCTTCGGATTGCCATGAAAAAACAAATTCAGCGGCTTTAGTAATAGCCGGATGTTCTTTATTTAAGCCGTACTGCTCAATTAAAAACCGTAATTGTCGCCACGTTTCAAGTAATGGGTGTTTTGAGACCGGGTAGAACTCGCCGTTTTCCCTTTGTTTCTTTAATATCTTTTGAACTTCCGGCAATTCCAATATCTCTGTAATCGAACCGGGTTTCTCATCCAGCAAATCTCTTTTAGTAAAATAAATAACCGCACGATTGTTCGATGATAACAAAGGTTCTATTGGGATGTATTTGAATTTTTCTATCCACTGCCAGCTCATTTTTCTACTCTATATCGTATAATTGTTCTGTAGTTGTCAGGATTTCCTTTGAATAACATGCCCGGCCCTTTAACGTATTCTTCTTCATGATCGCCAATGATACGATAGCCGTTATCACTGATAAATTTTGTCAGCCTTTCAATTGTAGGTTTTTCCTTGTCATAAGAGCCGATATGAAGTATTTCCGCCACGAGGCCGTATTCCCAAATTGTGGACTTTACACCATCCTGGTCAACTTTTACACCGTCTTTAATTGGTATGCCGTATTGACCAGTTGCGGTATTATCATTGTCACTGAATTGCCATCTTCCCCTGAGTGTTGGCGGTTGGTTTTTATCTTTATATTTATAAACAACTTTGAATAGTTTTCCGATAGCTTGACCGGAAACTTCGCCGGGAACGCCTTGTACGTCAGCTACAAGCATATTTTGGTCGGATTTTGTACTTATTTTCGGCTCTATCAGATTATCAAATTGATGCAGGTATTTTTTGTCTGAAACGAACTTAAAAGTTAATCCTGCCAAGATGATAACGATAATGATAATACCTGTAATTTTTAACTTTTTTCTCTTCA
>CAZMPL010000160.1:0-8107 GCA_964567805.1 uncultured Pirellulales bacterium
CAATTCCACAATCTCTACAATAAATTATAATGCTAATGCGAACCAACTTTGATTTTTACACCATGGATGAAGAGATATAGAATTTAAACCTGAAAGTTCGTAGCTGAAGACTGAAAACTAATATAGAAAACATAGGATATTATCCAAAATTTTCATAAATAAGGAGTAGTAAATGGGAGCTTTACTTGGCATATTGTATTTACTTATATGTATTGTCATTACCATCTTTGTACTGATCATGATCTGGCGATTCGTAAGGGCTCATGAATTGATCGCTGAAAGTATGAGTGAGTTGGCAAGTAAGTCAATTTCTAAGGAGATTAAGGAGATTACTTCAGCAAGAAGCGATGATGCTCATATTTAATGAGAGTAAAACAAATGGTGTCAGGTACATTTTTAATATCCAGCCACAGAGAGCACAGAGGACACAGAGGAAAAATACCTTTGTGCCTTTGCCACTTACTTTGTGCCTATTCTTATAATTATTTCCTTGCAATTCCACAATCTCTACCATAAATTATAGCGGTAACGCGAACTTACTTTGATTTACAACATAGACGAAGAGATATATTGAATTAACACCCACTGGTATGGAGTCTTGCCAGTGAAGTTGACTGTCCGCCATAGCCTTGGCGACGGTAGTTATACTTTTATCTATGCAAAAACCTGAATGCTGAGAAAAATTACTAAATAGGGTTTTATCCAAAGCATAACTGTCCATATTATTTAAACAAGGAGAAAACACTTATGAAGCTACGAATCATCACATCGGTCTTGCCAGCATTGCTGGCGTTACTTATCACAGGATTGTTTGTCGGCTGCGCCACGACCGGAGAAGTACAAGCGCCAGAAGGCGCCGACTACGGACCATATCCCACTAACTACGTCGAAATCGTCGAGAAATGGCAGCTTGCCCAAAACGACCCCAGCCGAGGATTCGACAAGCTCCGAATAGGAACAACCTCACCAACCAAAGCGTATTTCAAGGAAGCTGGTGCAGGCTGGAAGGTTGTTGCTTGCATGCGATTCGGCCCGACGGCGGGGAAAGCGATATTGGAGCAGGATACAGTCCTCCTGAGAAACGGACAGGTGTTCTTCGAGCCCGAGAACGACTTTTACATGAGTGTGACTAACGGTCCCAACGGCCCCACGTGGACTTTCGGCGATCCCATAATATCAATGCAAGAGATGAACGCTGCTATCGAGGCTGGTCATGACATAGACACTCTAACAAAACCGTAAGAACAAATAGGGCGTATTAACATGCGGGAAATTAAAACGTTGTCCGGTACATTAAAATCTATGTTATAGGGCTTTTAGCGGCAATAGATGATAAAATAATTGCTGAAACTTTAAGGCTTAGAACTAAATACTGGCGCATTAACATGCGAAGGGTCAGCTAGCTATTGATGAATGGTAACGGTATAAAGAAAATGGTAACTATCCCAAATAAAAACAGATTTATAAAAGAAGGATTATCATGGAAAAGGCTTTATTAGTGACATATGATTTAAGATCAGCTCATAGCGAAAAACATAAACGAGAGGCAGAAGAGATAGCTATGAAAGACGTTAATGAACATCTTAACAATGGTTGGAAGGTTAAGCAAATATCTGCAATGTCTGGTACAGAGGGCTACTTTTCTACTGCAATAGTTCTTTTGGAGAAGAATTGATCAGAAAACACAAATAATAAAAGGCTGTCCCTATATAAAATCCCTTGACATAATCACATGTGGTGTATATCTTTTCAGAATGTTATATTGTTATGTATCTTGAATTTACCTTAGTAGTGACATTTTGCAAATAACTTTGAAATAGTTGTTTATATATGACCATTGTAGAAGGACAAATACAGTCTCTTAAAAAACTGAAAGAAACTTTAAATACAAGAGGGATATATAGATTTAATTCAATTGGTGAGATAAATCGCTTTCTCAAAGAATATGACGCTGAAAAAAGTCAACTGCTAAGTCAAATTGAGAAAAAAGTTAATGAAGAAATAGAAAGCATACAGTCATTATTGGCTGTTGATCAACAGGAATATGTTGAATTAAAAGACAGGATTCGAAATGAATTAAATCAGAAGATACGAGATCTCGAAGTAGAAATTAAGCTGGTAAGCGAGAAGAGTAATAAAAGTATTTTCTTTAGAGCATTCTACTACTTTAGAGTCAAGTCGTTATCTCGGCAGAAATCAAATCTTGAAAATAATTTAGAAAATATTCTCAATAAGAAAACAACAGACGCGAAAACTAAAGTGGTTCAATTGCAGGATAAAGTCGAGGAGTTCCTAAAAAATAAAGATGCAATTATTTCGTTGCGCTGCGAAAAACCTATTCGTGATTTAGATTATACAAAAGAGGTTGTTGATGACCTTTACCCATTAATCGCAGGCTCAATTGGGGAAAGCCTGGTTGCTAAGGAACTTCAGCAGCTACCTGATGATTGCTATCTGATAAACGACTTTTCACTAAAATTTAATACGCCCATTTACAACAAAAAGGAAAATGACAGAATATTTAGCATTCAAATTGATCATCTTTTGATTAATCGGGCAGGAGTATTTATACTTGAAACCAAGAATTGGAGTAAAGCCTCAATAAACAGCCTTGACCTTAGATCACCTGTCGAGCAAATCTCAAGAACAAGCTTCGCACTATTTGTATTACTGAACAGTGATTCAAATAGTAACGCTATTAGGCTAGTGCCTCATCATTGGGGAGACAAGAAGATACCAATCAGAAATATCATCGTAATGATTAATGAAAAGCCTAAAGAAGAATTCAAACATGTAAAAATCTTATCTCTAAATGAGTTAATCGGTTATATACAGTATTTTGATGAGATATTTGCCGAATCTGAGACGGAAAACATATTCAACTATTTAAATAATGCGAATTGAAACGAGGAAATAAAACGGTATCCGGTATATTTTTGATGTCCCGAATATTGAAGTTATATAGATCGGAAAGGAAGGATTATGACAACTGAACAAAACAACCTTGTCTATGTCGGTTTCAATAGTCGAGTAGTAGCACTGAACAAACACACTGGTGAGATTGTATGGGATTGGAAAGCACCAGAAGGTCGCGGCTATGTCTCTTTACTCTTGCTTGATGAACACCAACTCATTGCTTCAGTAGTTGGCTATACATACTCCCTTGATGCTCTAACAGGTAAACAGCACTGGTTCAACGAGTTGACAGGTTATGGTTCAGGTGTCGTATCAATCGCAGCACTTAACAGAAGCAATCCACATGACACTTTGGTTGCAGCCGCAAGTGCAGACGAGGCACAGGCAGCCGCATCTGCAGCGGCAACTACCACCACATAAAAGAACGGTGTCAGGGACATATTTGATATCTGTTATTTGACAGTATAACAGGCCCCATTGGCTCCATGGGAGATAAACAGGAAATATTAATCTTGTAAATCATGTCAATCTTGTCTAAAAATGATTTTTTTGTTTAAAATGGATTCCGCATCAAGTGCGGAATGACCATCCTTCGTACAAGACTACGGCTGGCAAGCAAAGTCAATAAACTGTGTCAATCTGTGTTTATCAGTGGTTATTACATTTTGTGAGTCTTGTGCCTTTTTGTGGCAATAAATGTTTTTAATTTTTCTGCGTCCTCTGTGAGCTCTGTGCCCTCTGTGGCTAAAATATTTGAACAGCATGGGCTGAAGCAGTTAAGATGGCCAGGCTCACCCATCTCCCTGGGAGCCCGTGGGGCCTACTTTCTTCGTTCGCAATGACATTTTCTTATTTTCTCTGTGCTCTCTGTGTCCTCGGTGGCTAATATGTTTTTGAGAAATTGTTTTTGCAATTTGTTACGGTAAATGTCCCGTCCTGTTTTACAGTGACTTTAATCATATTTCCTTTGCATTCCAGTTCCTGCTCCATGTTTGCGATGAATTGTTCGGGAGCGTTCTTTTCCTCGCCCGCGGCGAAAGAATAATGCAACTGCCACAAATCCTGCATTCCAAGCGAGCTTTTTATTATATCGTAAACAGCGGCTTCTCCACCTTTTGCCGGGCCGTTATTCATTATTGCAACTTTCGGAGCAATCGCCTGAATCAGGAATTTGGAGTTCGATATCTGGTAGCCGTGATGGCTTATCATGAAAAGGTCAACCGTTCCGACTTTATTGTCGGGACACATTAAGTCAAATTCTACCGGTGCGAGCAAATCAGCTAAATCGAGCATTTTGAATTTCCCGAACTCATACAAAAGCCCAATCGAGCCGGTGTTGTTATCTGTGCGGCCGGTTGGTTTTGTTTCGACTGCGAACTCATTCGGTTTTCCCGCTCCTTCGAGCGGCTCGGTAATCGCTTTACCTCCTGCGGTAACTACAGTAATCTTCAGGCCTTTGACCGGGATTGTGTCACCGGGTTGGACTGAAACTCGTTTTCGTTCGCCAATCATATTAATATAGGTATCGTATGCTCTGTTTCTCATGTTACCGAATGAAGCGACTGGTTCGCCGTGATCGATAAAGATTTTTCCCGGAATATTTGCGTCAACGGATGCGATATTTCCTGAATGGTCTGTGTCGTAATGAGTTGCGACGACATAATCGAACTCTTTTATCCCAAGCGTTTTTGCGGTTTCGATAACTCGCTTCGTGTCCCTGTTATCCTGTCTTGGATAGCCTGCATCGATAAGCATTTTTTCACCTTCGGGAGTTGTGATAATCATTGCTTTGCCGCCGCAGGTATCTATGACATATATATCAAGCGAATCATTTTTTGAAATTTCTTTCTGAGTTGAGTTTTGTACCGAAGCAAGCGGGGCGGGTAAGTGACTTTCAGGTGAGTTCATTAATTCGTCAAGTTTATCTAATACAAGAAGAGCTGGCGCCGGGCTTCCATTAGAATTCCAGAGTGCGTTTCCTCTGCCTCGTCCTTCGGGTGCCCAGTAAAATACTCCCTGGCAATACGGTAATCTTCGTGCTGTATTAATCAGGTCTGCCATGAATTGTAATTGTCCCTGGGGAGTTCCGGGCCATTCCATATATTTTTGTGACGTGACATTTTCGCCGCCAGTTTGGGGATAGCCGGTTTCGGTAATGATAATCGGTTTATTGTATCTTGCGTGGGATTCTGCCATGTTTTGCTGGAGTCCTGCGAGTGTGCCATGATAATTGGGATAGAAACTTTGTCCTATTATATCGAATTCAACTTTTGCTTCTGCCAGATGGTCGAAGAACCATTTTGTAACGGGCCAGTCTCCGCCGCAGTCTATATGTATGATTGTCTGTAATGGAGAGTCACCTGCTCCGGCTTTTACGCCGCGAAGTCCCGCTTTTATTAAACGAATAAGATTGCTCCATTGTTTCGCGTCGTCATAAGGTTCCGGGAGCGGCTGAATTTCTCCCGCAAATTGCTTCACATCAGAAGGGGGGACCTTAATATGGCCGAGCGGCCAGAGCATTCCGCCGGATATTTCATTTCCGACCTGAACCATATCAGGCATGACACCGGCATCTTTTAATTGTTTTATAACGTCAGAACTGTACTGTTCAACCTGTTTTTCCAACGCATCGATACTCATGTTTCGCCATGCGATTGGAGTTTCCTGATGCTGCGGGTCTGCCCACGTATCGGAATAATGAATATCGAGCTGGAAAGCGGCTCCAGCGGCTTTTATCTGTTTTGCAAGTTCGATTGTATTTTCAAGGCTGTTATTCGGTGCCTGGCGTACCGGAGAAACGAAAACTCTCAGTCGATAAGCATTCCAGCCGTATTTTGTCATAATGGAGATTTCATCGCCGGTTTGGCCGTTATCCTGATAGCCGCTCTGGCCTGCACCTCTGCGGCCGCCAAAACCTCCAAAACCGCCTGCAAGAGCGGATACATCGGCTCCGAGATATTTCAGCGGGGCGGGTTTCGAAGCTGAAATTAACGATTCCTGCCCATTAGAAATTGAAGGTATTTGACAGGAAAATATCATCAAAATTATAAAAAATATGGATGATTTTCTTAAATTACGCGGTAGATGAGCTATTTCATGGTGCATTTCAAGTCTCCTTTATAGTTACAGCGGGTATTTCCTGTTCTTAACGTACTATTGTCATTCCGTACTTGTTGCGGAATCCAGGAAATAAACGAATATAGATTCCCGCCTGCGCGGGAATGACAAAGTCATATTTTACGTGAATGGTAACATTATTTTGAATATTTATAAAAAAATATTTTATATAAATAGGAAAATAATCGTTTTTAGCTGGAAAAATGGGGAATTGGGTGGAAATGGATAAAAATAATTAATAAAAAAACCGTTACTTTTGTTATTGGTGTGGGTACTTATTAGTAGATTCCGATAAATATAGGACTTTAAGGAATTAAAAACTTAATACTGGGCAATCGTTGCTAATACACACTATCTCATTCAAGCCCCTGTTTTTCTCAAACTCCTCCTCCTTAGGGCAGGGGCTTTTTTAAAATATCCTGTTATTTGCTAAGATTAGCGAGTTTTTTTATTCCATAATTGGTACTGACAAACGCGTTTGCGGAAGCAATCTGGTTACGTGCAATCACAAGTGTCGGATTATCCATCTCGAATTCAATTACATCATACAGGGAATCCGGGTTCAGTCTTTGAGCTTCAACAATATCTTCAATCGAGTGTATCGCCATGCCGTTGTATGTACTTACAATCATTTGGCCGATATTGGTATAACCCATATTATACTGGTTTGGCAGTACGAAACTTAGAATAACTATGTCTTTTCGCTCGTCAGTTGGTTTAAAAGCCGACTGGAGGTAGTAATAAGAAAGATTTGTGGGCGCACTGCCGGCGATATCAGGTCCGAATTCAAGCAGGTACTCGCGAGTGAGTTTCTGGAAAACAAAGCCCGCTAAAACCATATACTCCGGCTGACGGTCGTATTCATGATATGGTATCAGCATGTCGGAACTTTTGAAATTCTTAACTTTAGTCTGAATTTCCATGCTTTTTCCGTCACGCCATATTTCAAATTTAATGTCCTGTCCTGCGCTTTTGCTCGTGATAAGGTAGTCCAGTTCGAGTTGGCCGTATTTGGGATGATCAAAAAGACCGTACGGATTAATTATATTATCATCGATTTTCAAAATAACGTCATTGATTTTCAGATTATCCGAACCTGTACCGAGAGTATAAACATCCGAAATGTGAACTCCATAACTTATGGATTCCGGCATTTTAAGATATGACCGCAAAGCTGGATCAAGCAAATCTGATACAACGAAACCAACGCATCCGAATCCTTCATAATTACCGTCCTTTACCACCTTGAGGAAATTAAGGATTGTCTCTGCCGGGATGAGGCCCATTTCAGTATCATTATTTGCTCTGCATGCAATGCCGATTGGCAGCGAACCTTCACAATATACTTCACCTGAATCTGTTCGCTGTGATACATCAGAGATAAGATACCTCAAATTTTTGACGAATGAAGTTTTGACTTTGTCAACTCTGACTCTATCGAGATAACCTCTTTTACTGAAGACTCTTTTGTCAGAAGATAGCCAGTAGGAGTCAACACTGTTACCTTTTTGATAATCTTCCTGAAAGACCAAAGGTTTCAAAGGTTTGCCCAGTTGTTTGGAATCAAGTTCAATCAGGCAAAGATTTGTCTGATAATCGACAACTTTCAGTTTCGCGTTAATAAAATCATTTTGTCCATATCGAAGGGCTTTAATATAAACGAGATTTGACACTCTGTCTGAGGTGGTTATGACTTCATTTTCACTGACCGCGCAGCCGTATGCAAAATCATCGGTAAGACTTTTCTGGTTCCATGGTTCACGGGTACTGTATCCGCCTGTGGAAATAGAAAGGAAAACAAGGGAGTCTTTCATTTGCTCGGTCAAGTCTGTTCGCTCATTTCCGATAACGAAAGTGTTCGGGCTTAAAATTAAAATCGCGGCGAGAATCATAGTAATGTATTTCATTCTATTTATCATTGTGTCACCTCCAGGCGTTCTCCGGCGGGGATTTCATATTTATCTAATATGCCTTGTTGTCGATCCTTAGCTTTTTTAACTTCTATCGGAAGGATGCGGTCATCTCCCATAAATTTAAGAGTATAAAAATCACCGGAAGGATTTTTGAAAGCGTC
>CAZMPL010000161.1:0-5524 GCA_964567805.1 uncultured Pirellulales bacterium
ACTGCAGCAAGTCTTTTATCTTTTGCAGGACGTTCTGTAATCATTGGTCCCATTCCGCCCATCATACCGCCGCCCATCATTCCGCCGCCCATCATGCCACCGCCGCCAGGGCCGCCACCCATCATTCCGCCACCAGGAGCGCCGCCCATACCACCAGCGGGTTGAGCATATAGACCTGATGTGATTGCTAAAACCGCAACAATAGCTGCTGAAGCAATAATACACTTCTTCATAATTCTGACCTCCAAAACAAGTTAAATAAATTTATAAATCACTATGTCCTACAGTGGACAACTAGCCTTTAAGCTCATAAAAAAACTAACTCTCTAACTACGCAAGAATATGAAATTTGAATATTAATTACTATCAGAAAAGACTAATCTATATAATATTCATTCGTTGAATTCTACCATCCTCAATGGATAAAACAATAAAATTCAATATTGCGCAGTTCCTAACCATAAAAATGATTATTCAATACGCAACATCTTTTTATTAAACTAAACTGTAACTTTAATTTTAATTTTTTTCGACCTTCAATTTATTGTCGTCTAAAGTCCTGATTTTTTGTTTGTTTTGATACCAGCTAATCAAAATATCAAGACTTTTTGCTGTTTCAGTCGCATTTTCTTTTAAGGCTATTTTTTGGATAGCCTGTAATTGACTTATTTGTGGTACCTGGTTTTTGTCTTTTTGAAGTTGCTGCTGAAGTTTATATTCCTGAATCTGCTTTTCAACTTCTTTTATATTATTTTGTCTTTGCTGACTCAATTTAGCCATTCTGTCTTTAATAGCGGCTTTTTTGTCTGCAGGTAAATTCTGATAAGTACTTATATTGTTTTTTATCGCTTCCTTATTCATTTCGAATTTTTGGGCATTTGAAACAGCCGAATTACTTTTATCGTTTACTACAGCCCATGCTGTTGAAATCAAAACCGTTATAATTAATATTGATACAACTATCCCACTAAAACTCTTCATAATACTTTTTGCCTCTTACAAACCAAACTAAAAACAATTCCTTTTTTTTCAGGCACAAATCGCCCGAATTTATTCATCTGTCCTAAGTAAGACGCAAAATTATCACGATTTATTGCTGAAATATTTAAAAATTAACAGAATTTAGAATATAAAAATAAATGAGAATTGTCAAGAAAAAACAATAGCAGAAACCTCATTACATTGCTGTAAATGCTTATTTTAAGGCATATTATCGGAAATTGCGGATTTCACATTTTTTAGAAATATAGAAATATCTTTCTTCATTTGAGTTTTATTATTAAGGTTTTTTTCGACAAATCCAACGATTTTCGAGCCGATTATTACGCCGTCAGCTCCAGCTTTAGCCACACTTACCGCATGTTCGGGTGAACTGATTCCAAAACCTACGCATACAGGAACATCAGTTATGGATTTTAGTTTGTTAACCAATCCTTCGACATGATTCGAAAGCTCATTTCTGCTTCCAGTAACGCCTAAAACCGAGACTGCATAAATAAAACCGGTTGTTTTTGACGCAATAAGTTTCATTCTGTCCGGTTTTGTATTAGGAGTGACCATAAAAACTGTATCAAGTCCCGCCGAGAGAGCCGCACCTGATATTTCTTCCGAGTCATCTATACTTAAATCCGCTACTAAAACACTGTTTACACCGGCTTTATGGAAATCCTTGAAGAATTTATCTATTCCATACTGAAATACAAGGTTATAATACATTAGCAAACCGATAGGAATATCCTTGTACTGTTTGATTTTAGTGATAAATTCCAGCGCTTTTGCCATTTTCATGCCGCTTTTCATCGAGCGAATGTCGGCTTTTTGAATGACCGGGCCGTCAGCAATCGGGTCCGAAAAGGGGATGCCTAATTCTAAAACATCTGCTCCGGAATCAATTGCGGTTTTTACAATTTCCAGGCTCGTATCAAAATCCGGGTCGCCAATAACAAAAAATGGTATCAAAGCGGCTCTATTCAACTGTGAAAATATCTCTTTATATGTTTTCATAGATTATATCCAATTTATGTATGTAAATTATTATTTCAAAGGTCTGTAGTGCTCGAAGATGGAAACATCTTTATCGCCGCGTCCGGAAAGATTGGCGACTACTATAGTATCGGGACTGATTTCGTTCTTGTGTGTCATCAAATACGCAAGTGCGTGTGAGCTTTCCAATGCAGGTATGATTCCTTCGCATTTAGTAAGCGTCTCAAAAGCATTCAGGACATCTTCATCATTAGCTGCGTAATATTCAGCTCGTTTGGTATCTTTCAGAAAACAATGTTCCGGGCCGACGGAAGCGTAGTCAAGGCCGGCACTTACGGATTCCGTGTCGAAGACCTGACCTTCTTTATCCTGTAATAAATAGGCTTTTGAGCCGTGCAATACTCCGATTTTCCCCTGAGTTAGTGTCGCCGCGTTTTTCCCATCGGCAAGACTTCTGCCTCCTGCTTCCACGCCAACAAGCCTGACTTTTTTATCATCCTGGAAACCGGAGAAAATACCTATCGCGTTACTTCCTCCGCCGACACATGCGATAACCATATCTGGAAGTCTGCCAATCTGGTCAAGACACTGCTGTCTTGCTTCTGTGCCGATACAACTTTGAAAATGCTTCACGATAGTCGGGTACGGATGCGGTCCCGCTGCTGTACCGAACAAATAAAATGTATCTGAAACATGAGCGGTCCAGTAGCGAAGGGCGTCGTTTATCGCGTCTTTCAGCGTGCCTGTACCACCCTCGATTCCTACTACTTCGGCACCACAGAGTTTCATTTTATGTACGTTGACACTTTGTCTTTCGATGTCAGTGACACCCATGAAAATTTTTGTTTCCATTCCGAACAGTGCGCCAATCATCGAAGTTGCCAAGCCATGCTGACCTGCGCCTGTTTCGGCGATTAATTTTGTTTTTCCCATGTATTTTGCTAAAAGTCCCTGCCCGAGCACGTTATTGACTTTGTGCGCGCCGCCGTGGAGAAGGTCTTCGCGTTTCAGATAAACCTTGAATCCGACTATGTCACTGAATCTTTTCGCAAAATACAGCGGACTTGGTCTTCCTGCGTAATATTTAAGAAGTTCGTCGAGTTCTTTTGTGAACTCCGGGTCCTGATAATATTTATAAAAAGCCTCTTCAAGCTCTTCAAGTGCGGGTATTAATACTTCAGGGACGTAGAAGCCACCGTAATTTCCGTATCTGCCTTTATATTTCATATTTTCCTTTAACCTCTAAGATATCTGATATTATCGAAAAGCTGCTTCATTTTTTTATGGTCTTTTTTGCCGGGACTCGATTCTATGCCGCTGCAAACATCTATTCCATAAACACCTAATTTTACGGCAGCTTCAGCGTTATCGGGATTTATACCGCCGGCTAAAAATATTCTCTTGTCGATATGACCGATGATATTCCAATCGAAAGTGACTCCTGTCCCGCCGTATTTGTCCGGATCGAAAGCATCGAGCAGAATCGCGTCGGTAAAGAAATCTTTCGTACTTTCTATGTCACTCTGACTCTTAACACGAATCGCTTTCATCGTTTTGACATCGTGGGAATTGAGTGAACTGCAGAATTTCGGATCTTCGTCACCGTGCAGCTGAACCCATTCAAGAGAACACATTTGTGTTATTTCGTGAATTTCTTCGATAGGACTATTTACAAATACACCGACAATATCGATAAAGCCTGGTAATTTATCAACAATTTCCGCAACTTGTTCCGGCCTGGTATATCTCGGGCTATTTCTGAAGAAATTGAATCCAAGCAAATCCGCGCCCATGTCCATAGCCGCTACCGCGTCATCGTAATTTGTAATACCGCAAATTTTTACTTTTGTGATTAGCATATATTCTTAAATTATAATAAGTTTTATGTTCTGTTAGAAATTTCAATTAACTTTTCAAGACAATTTTTTGCTTTACCATCGTTAATGGCTTTTTGCGCAAGTTCGATTGCCGCACTGAAATCATTCGCAAGACCCGCCGCGATTATACCTGCCGCTGAATTCAAAAGAATGATGTCCCTGCATGGTCCGTTTTCTTTTCCAGATAAAACATTTCGTATAAACTTGGCGCTTGTTTTCGCGTCACCGACCTGAATTTTTTCTATAGCAGCGGTTTTGATTCCCAAATCCCCGGGATTGATTTCTTTTTCGGTTATCCGACCTTCTTTCAGTTGGCAAATCTTTGTCACTCCGGTAAGACTGATTTCGTCCAGGCCGTTACTATGAACAACCAGAGCGAATTTTGTTCCGAGAATGTTTAATACTTCGGCCATTATTTTCAATAATTCTTCCTCGGCGACTCCGAGTACGATTGAGTTTGCGCCCGCCGGATTGGTTAATGGACCGAGAATATTAAAAACAGTTCTGAATCCCAGACTTTTGCGTATAGGCTGAACAAATTTCATAGCAGGGTGGTACATCGGCGCGAACATGAATCCGACATTTGCTTCTCGTACACATTCACCAACTCTTTCCGGTCCCGGATTGATATTGACACCGAGTTCCTCAAGTACGTCCGCCGAGCCGCATTTGCTTGTAATAGCGCGGTTACCATGCTTTGCGACTTTTACACCTGCACCCGCAGCTACTATCGCCGAAGCGGTGGAGACATTGAAGGTTTTAACAGCGGCACCACCTGTGCCTACGATATCAATTACGTTATCCAGACTGGTATGAACTTTTACCGCATGATTCCTCATGGATTGAGCCAGTCCGGCAAGTTCCGAAGCGGTAAGGCCTTTTATTTGCATTGCGGTCAAAAACGCCGCTACTTGAGGTTCAGGGACTTCGCCTTTGAAAACCAAATCAAGCAAACTCTCCGCCTGCTCAAAAGTCAGGTTCTCACCTTTTAGTAATGGGTTGATATATTCAATAATAGTAGTCATCTTTTTACCTTACAGTTTGTTTTACATTTTCTGCGATTTTTAAAATGTTTTCAATAATTTTTCCTCCCGCAGGAGTCAGGATACTTTCCGGATGAAACTGTACTCCGAATATTGGAAGCTCTTTGTGCCGCAAACCCATAACAATTCCATCGAACTCGGCGGTTGTTTCGAGGCAGTCCGGCATTTTCAGTGCAACAAGACTATGGTAACGTCCTGCCTGTAATGGATTTTCTATCCCCTCGAAAATATCTTTGCCGTTATGAGTTACGCGTGACGGTTTTCCGTGCATCGGTTTAGGAGCGTGACCAACAACTCCTCCGAAATACTGAGCTATAGACTGGTGACCAAGGCAAACGCCGAATATCGGCAGTTTGTCCTTGAAATAATCAATAGCCGGTATCGATACTCCTGAAGTGCTTGGCGTACCGGGACCGGGTGAGATTAAAAGCAAATCAGGTTTGAAATCTTTCGCGACTTTCTTCAGGTCTTCAAGACTGGTATCGGCACGATACACTTTTGCCTGGCAGTTGCGTTTGCAGAAATCATCTACAAGGTTATATGTAAACGAATCGAAATTATCTATGAATAATACTTTTCTTTTATTATTTTCCATAATTTTCACCATTATTATCGTTCCCG
>CAZMPL010000161.1:5624-7972 GCA_964567805.1 uncultured Pirellulales bacterium
GGAATCAATTGTTATTTTTTTATTCCCCTTATCGCTCGAAGGCACGAACCTGCTTTATGTTCTGTCTCCTCGAATTCTGACTTCGGTATGCTGTCATGTACAATTCCGGCACCGACGCGGATATACGCGGTATGGTCTTTTACCTGAAGGCTTCTTATCGTGATACAGCTATCGAACTGGCCATCGACTGTAAAATAACCTACCGCTCCGCCGTAATAACCTCGCTTGTTCTTTTCCAATTGGCGGATGATTTTCATCGCCTCGATTTTTGGCGCACCAGTAAGAGTTCCCATGTTCATTGTCGCGAGGTAAGCGCTAAGGGCATCGAGGTCTTTCGAAAGAGTTCCTTTTACATTACTTACAAGGTGCTGTACCGATTCGTATTTTTCAACAGTTAAAAGCTCTGTCACTACTCTGCTTCCCGGCTCGGCTACTCTTGCGATATCGTTACGCGCCAAATCGACAAGCATCATATGCTCGGCTAATTCCTTGCGGTCGATTTTCAATTCAGCCTCATATCTGAAATCTGTATCGAGATCAAGTTTTCCGTTAATTTTTCCTCTTGGTTTTGTACCTGCAATCGGACGAATTTCAACGCCGCGTTTTTCCGTGCCGCTCACACGGAGATTCAATTCTGGACTCGAACCCATTATTATTGTATTTGGTGTGTTCAGATAAAACATATATGGAGATGGATTCAACTCTCTTAATCTTTTGTAAACATCGAGCGGCTCATCCGGGCAAGGCTCGGTTATTGTTCTGCTCAAAACTACCTGGAAAATATCGCCGTCAATGATATGTTTTTTTGCATCTATTACCATTGATTCATATTCACTCTGGTTCGTATCACTTGACGATGGCGGCAGGGCACCTTCGTATTTCCTGCTTTCGGGAGTTTCGAAGCGGGATATATTAAAGTAATAATCAAATAATTCCTGTGCCTCTTTTACTACTTCTTCGCGGTCGCCATTTGTAATAAAGCTGTTTACGATGATATAGCCCTGGTTCGCAGCATGGTCAAGAAGGAAGATATTATCCGCGAAATGTAATTCATAATCAGGATTTTTTAGGAGGTCGTTTTTACTGGCCGGGAGTTTTTCAAACTGGTCGATAAAATCATAACTTAATGCGCCGAGCAGGCCGCATGTTATTCGGAAAGGCTTGCTTGCTAATTTGAACGCAAATGCTACTGCACGCAAAACATCCATCTGGTTCACGCTTTTTAATCGGGTTTGTTCGTCAACTGTTTTTTCCTCAAGTTTAATTGTGCCTGTAATTGCTTCCGGAGTGAAATTAACTGATTCGCAGAAATTGAACCTGTCTTTGCCCTGTTCCGCTAAATAGCCCAGAATCCGCCTGCCGGTTTTACTAAGAGATTTTATTGTAAAATCACGCTCTTTTCCAGAAATATAAAGCGAAGGTTTTGCGGTTCCGAAACTAAGTACTCCCGGAACACCAGGTCCGTCTAAATGTTCCTTTGATTCGAAAAGACAGCAGTTTTTAGCTCTGCCGTAGTTGCTTAGTTTTGCAAAGAAGTCAACCGGATCGGAAATATCTATCCGTTTAACTATGGGAATAATCTGTCCCGGCTTTGCGTTATTGATTATCGACCTGTAATCTTCCATATTTGTTTTCACCTCGAAAAGTAACCTTTTTAGTCTGAAATTCCCAAAAAAACAATAAAAAAAAAGCGGCCTGTTTTTCCAACAGGCCGCTTTATATAGTATCGATTAAATTTTTTGTTAAAGCAAATTATCGCTTGCCCGTCGGATTTATCCTTCAGGCCACCACCAATAACCACGATGTGTACGAGTAATTTGCTTCATAATGTTGATATTTATACCATGTATTCCCTATTTTGTCAAGTGAAATAAAAAAAATGTAATAAAATTTCAAATAATGCAAAAATTTATGTAACGTTTTGCCTGTATCATCGTCTTAATTAATAGCAGGGCAAGTCTAATTTAATAAAACTTACCTTGATATTTTTACAGATTATTGATATGCTTATCGATAATTGAAAATATTTTTGTTATTGTTATTAGCGAAGGGAGTTTGTTAATGGAAACAAATGACAAATCAAAAGAGCCGAAAATTGATGAGACAGAGGCAATAGCGAGTTTTAACGAGAAATTTACGGCTTTACGTCAGGAGATTCACAAAATTGTTATTGGTCAGGAGCAGGTAATCGATAGGTTGCTCATAGCTCTTTTCTCACAGGGGCATGCACTTTTAATCGGCGTTCCCGGCCTGGCAAAAACACTGCTTGTAAAAACACTCGCCGGTGTTTTGGGTTGGGATTTCAAACGTATTCAGTTTACACCGGATATGATGCCTTCTGATATTAC
>CAZMPL010000162.1:0-7959 GCA_964567805.1 uncultured Pirellulales bacterium
GATTCATTTGCACAAAATAATCAGGACAGTAATGACAGCGGCTATCCTGATGTCACTTCGAGCTCGGACGAGTCATCAGATGACGGCATGGGTTCATCGATGTGGGGTGGTACGGCTGATAAACCGAAAGCAACCTTCCATGCTGTTTCAGAAACTTCAGTTTATGATAAATCAGATTTTGTCAATTCCGAGTTATACAAAAAAGGTGTAAATTGTACGGATTGTCACAGGTCGCACGGTTCTGACCGTCCTTCACTTTTGAAGAATGTACATGGACCGGATGATAAGGTTCGAATATAAGCAATTCCGATGAAAGAAAAATTGACAGGAAAATTTATTGTAATGGACGGCCCTGACGGCTGCGGCAAAAGCTCTCAGGTAAAACTCCTTATTGAATGGTTAAATGCCCAGGGTGTTTCGACCGCACGATTCCGTGACCCGGGTGATACAGCGATTGGAGAAAAAATCAGGGAGATTCTTCTTAATCCGGAACATCTTGCTATGTGTACCGAAACAGAAGTTTTACTGTACATGTCCGCGAGAATCCAGCTATGGTTCGAAAAAATCGCGCCCGCGCTGCAGGAAAATAAATGCGTTATTCTCGACAGATGGCTTTCCAGTACATATGCTTATCAGGGTTGGGCCGGTGGTTTCGGCGTGGATAAAATTATGCAGCTTGCCGAGAGTTGTCTTGAAAGAGTCTGGCCGGACTTGACAATAATTCTCGATGTGGATACAAAAACCGCTTCGAAAAGATTGAACAGGGAACTGGACAGGATGGAGGCGAAGGGTGACATTTATCATAGCAAGGTAAGAGCCGGTTTTCTGAAATTTGCAGATGAGCATGAAAATGCTTTTGTAGTCGATGCCTCCGAAGAAATTGAACAGGTTCACGAAAATGTTTTGCGGATCATAAAGGAAGTGAGTTTTTCGTAATGTCTTTCAGGGAAATATTCTGTCAGGATAATGCAATCGATATTTTACAGAGAGCGTTTCAATCCGGCAGGGCATCTCATGCGTATGTCTTCGCCGGGCCCGAAGGAGTAGGGAAATTTTTAACCGCGTCACAATGGGCCAAACTGCTTTTATGCCAAAATCCCATAGCAGAAGATGGTTTTTCCCAGGCATGTGATACTTGTGATTCCTGTAAGATTTTCAATCTTGGCACGCATCCTGATTTCGTTCATGTCTATAAAGAATTGCGTGAGTTTACTGAAGACGGCAAAGGAAAAGCCGCTCCTCTCGATATGCCGGTAGATGTGATTCGCGAAATGCTAAACGCGAAAGTTAACGTTCGCCCGAGTCTGTCACATAGGAAAGTTTTCATTGTCAGCGAAACAGAAAAAATGAACGCTTCCTCGCAGAACTGTATGTTGAAAGTTCTCGAAGAGCCTCCATTATATTGCTGCATAATTTTGCTCTGTACGCGTTTGGAAAAACTTCTTCCTACGACCAAATCAAGGGCGCATATCATTCGTTTCGGGCCGGTCAAACATGAAATCATAGGAGAAAAACTCATCGCAAAAGGTCTCGACGCGAATATTTCGAAATATTTCTCGCTTTTGTCGCAGGGCAGTCTTGGACAGGCCTGCAACTGGGCCGACCTTGATTTGAATGGGGCCAATCTCTACGAAAGCAAAAAAGAAATTATAAACTCCCTTTCTCAATATAAATATTCTGATTCACTCGATCTGGCGGATATGATTTTAAGCCGGAAAAGTAAAATTACGTCTCTCTGGAGCGATCTCGACGAAAAAACAAGCAAAACCGACATAGGCAGAAGGGCGGATAAGTTATTCATTCAGATAATTATATCGGCTTTATACGATGCTATGAGGATAAAAGTCATACCGGATTGCGAAATAATAAATTTTGACCAGTTGAAGCAGATTGGGCAATTTGCCGACCGGTTCGACACAGAAACTGCCGCGGGAAAAATCTCAGAATCCTATATAATGCTCCAGTGGATTGAATCGAATGTTAATGAAAGGCTTATTTTTGAACATTTGTTGTTATCTTTGGCTGAATATGATACAATACTGGTTTAATTAATTTTAACTTTAAGATAATTTATATCCGGATACTGGAATGCAAAAACCTTCTGAAAATAAACAGAAACCAACGAAAAGTAAAAAATATATGATGGTACGATACGGGCGCATGAACGCTCTTGGCTTTTTCGAGCATAGCGAAAACGAAATCCCGAAAGTCAATTCATGTGTTATAGTAAAAACCGAAAGAGGACTTGAATTAGGCTATATTGTCGGTCAGTTGAATTCCTACAGGGGCGGCCAGTACAGGCTCAAAGAAGAGCAGGTTAAAGAATATTTCGATAACAGTGAAATCGATTATTGCCCGGCTCATGCAGGAAAATTTGTTCGATATGCAACTCCCGCTGATGTAAGCGAAGAACGTCACCTTCAAAAGAACGCGAAAGGGGAAGTCGATTTCTGTAAAAAAATCGTTAAGGAACTGGACCTTCCGATGAAGATTGTCGAAGCAGAGCATCTCTTTGGCGGCGAGAGAATAATTTTTTACTTCATGTCCGATGGCCGCGTCGATTTCCGTGAACTTGTGAAAAGAATCGCGCAGGAATACCAGACACGAATCGAAATGCGCCAGATAGGTTCGCGTGACGAAGCCAAGTTGCTCGGTGACCTCGAAAGCTGCGGCCAGCAGTGCTGCTGCCAGAGATTCCTCAAACTGCTCAAGCCGGTAAATATGAGAATGGCGAAAATGCAGAAAGCTACTCTCGACCCGGCAAAAATATCCGGTTTTTGCGGCAGGTTAAAATGCTGTCTGAGATACGAAGACGAAACTTATACCGACCTTAAGAGGAGATTGCCCAAAAAGAATTCTATTGTAAAAACTCCGAAAGGGCAGGCCAAGGTACTCGACTCGCAGATTTTGACTCAGCTTATTGTCGTCGAATATGAAAACGGTGACAAAGAAGCCCTGAAAATAGATGAGCTTAAAGGTTTCAGGAGCGTTTCTTCGCAGAATGACAACAAGTCTAATAAGCCTAATGAAAAAAATAACAACAATAAATCGAACGAAAATGAGGTCGATGAGTTTGATGAAGACGAAATTAATGACCAGTAATATCAGGGAAGAAATATGCCTCGAAAAATAGTTGTAACCTCAGCTTTACCTTACGCAAACGGACCGATTCATATCGGTCATCTTGTGGAATATCTCCAGACGGATATCTGGGTTCGTTTCCAGAAACTCTGCGGCAACGAGTGCCTTTATTTTTGCGCTGATGATACGCATGGTACGCCGGTTATGATTAGCGCAAGAAAAGCCGGAATTACTCCCGAAGAGATGATAGGCAACGTTCGCAAAGAGCATAAAGCTGATTTCGACGGTTTTCATATCGAGTTTGATAATTACTATTCGACACACAGCCCGGAAAATAAATATTTCAGCGAGCTGATTTACAACAGGCTCAATGAGAAAGGTTCGATTGTCAAACGTGACGTCGAGCAGGCGTATTGCGAAAACTGTAAAATGTCACTTCCGGACAGGTTTGTTCGCGGCACGTGCCCGAAATGCAAAGCGGAGAATCAATATGGTGACTCATGCGAAGTATGCGGCACAACATATCGGCCGTCAGACCTTATTAAGCCGTATTGTGCGACATGTAATACGCCGCCGGTATTGAAAACGTCCGTGCATTATTTCTTCAGATTGGCTGATTACGAACAGCCGCTGAGAGAGCTTCTTACGAGCGGCCACACTCAGCAGTCGGTAGCAAACAAGCTTGATGAGTGGTTCAGTGCGGGTTTGAAAGACTGGGACATTTCGCGTGATGGGCCGTACTTCGGATTCAAAATCCCCGGCGAGGAAAACAAATATTTTTACGTCTGGCTCGATGCGCCGATTGGTTATATGGCGTCGGCGAAAAATTATTGTGACCGGAATAATATTGATTTTGATACTTTGTGGCCAGGCTCGAATTCGGGCAAAGGCGGCGAAGGACAATATGAACTTTATCATTTTATTGGCAAGGACATTATGTATTTCCACGCCCTGTTCTGGCCTGCAATGCTAATTGCTTCCGGCATAAAAACCGCCGATAAACTTTTCGTGCATGGCTTTTTAACCGTGAACGGCGAGAAAATGAGCAAGTCACGAGGTACTTTCATAAAAGCAAGTACGTACCTCAAGTATTTGAATCCGGAGTATCTCAGGTATTACTACGCCGGAAAGTTAAGTGACACCATAGATGATATTGATTTGAAGGTCGATGACTTTATCAGTAAAATTAATTCGGATATAGTCGGCAAGTTTGCGAACCTCGCGTCACGTTCAGTTCCAATGCTCACGAAGAACCTCGATTCTACACTTGGCAAACTGAACGATGAAGGTAAGGAACTTATTCAAAAGCTTACAGCCGCGTCCGAACAGATTGTTAATGATTATGAAAAATTGAAATACGCTTCAGTCGTAAGAACGATTACCGCTCTTGCCGATGAAGCGAATCGTTTCGTCGAGATAAAACAGCCCTGGTCAACGATAAAAACTGATCCTGAGCTTACACGCATGAACTTGACCGCGATTATAAACGCGATGAAAGTTTTGACGATTTATTTAAAACCAATTCTGCCGAAATTTGCCGAAAGTGTAGAGAAAATCCTGAACGTTAAGCCGCTCAAGCTTGCCGATTTGAATCAGGTACTCGAAAACTGTAAGATAGGCAAATTTGATAGGTTAGCAGAACGAATTGATGAAAAACAGGTGAACGCAATGATAGAAGAAAGCAAAGCAAATATTCAGAATACAGAACAAAGAATACCAGTCGCGGCGAAGCAAAGCGAAGCCGGACAGAATACAGAAGCAACTGCTCAGAATGCAGTACCCGGTACGCCTTTCGAACCAATAAAGCCCGAATGTACGATAGAAGATTTTGCGAAGATTGACCTTAGAGTCGCAAAGGTAAAGACCGCCGAAAGAGTCGAGGGAGCCGACAAACTTCTTAAGTTAGTTTTAGACGTTGGCGGTTTAGAGAAAAACGTTTTAGCGGGCATAGCGAAAGCATACAAGCCGGAAGATTTGGTTGGCAAACTGGTCGTTGTATTTGCGAATTTAAAACCGCGAAAAATGAAATTCGGCTTATCCGAAGGAATGATTTTAGCCTCCGGCCCCGGCGGCTCAGAAGTCTTCATGCTAACTGTAGATTCCGGCGCAAAACCCGGCGAAACGATACATTAAAAGTAATATTTTTATCCACAGATTGACGCAGATTTTCGCAGATTATTGACTTTGTCATACCCGCACAGGCGGGTATCCAGTTCAATTGTGCGTATCCCAGATTATTTGGAAAGCAACTGTTTCAGGCTTTCTTTTACTTCTTCCTGCTGGCTGATCGTGTCGTATCTTATTTCATCAATCTCTTTATCTATAGATGATAAAAAGCGGATACGTTCTTCAATTATGTCAGCCCACGTAACTGAATCTGGAATGTCCTGGATTGTCTTAATTGCATTTTCTTTGCTTATCATGCTAATAGTATAGCTATTTGGGATTAACAAGTCAAATAATTTGAAAAAGGTTTGTTTATCCAATTTTATTGAAAAAGGGCTTTATAAAATGCATTTATATATGGTCTGTTACGTAAATTTTCCATCCCCATCCTAATAAAATCGTTCAGGATGAGGCTGCCACCCGCCGTGGTTAAAAATGGATTCCCGCCTGCGCGGGAATGACAGAGTCGTGGGAGTGAGTAATCTATGCAATCAGTGCCCCACGGGATACCAGGGAGATTGCAAGGCTCGAAAATAAATATGGTTGCGGCTATGCCGCTCTGCGAACTTTGCGTTCCCGGCGGTTAATAATACTCTATGTCAATTGAGTGGGGGAGTTTGTTCAGTGGGCATTGGTCGCATTTTGGTTTGGGTTTGCAATATAAGTAGCCTGTGCGGACAAGCAGTGCGTGGAACTCGTTGTATAGCTGATAAGTGGCATGGCCATCCTGGCCATGTAAGCATGGGCTGGAAGCCCATGCCACGGACTCGAATAAGTATTTTAACTGCTCGTAATCGGCTTCAGGGTCAGATAAGTGATGTCTCTGGGTGATTCGGGCGGTATATGCGTCTATGACGAATACAGGGCGTTCCAAAGCGTATAGGAGAATGGAATCTGCTGTCTCACGGCCAACGCCGTTGATAGAAAGCAATTCCTCTCTGAGTCTGTTTGTGTTTATGTTTTCGAGTGCTTTAAAGTCGCCTGAATACTCATTTACGAACCAGTTAATAAAGTTTTTAAGCCGCTTTGTTTTTATGTTGTAATAACCGGCAGGTTTGATTAGTTCCGCTAAGCGTTCGTTTGGAAGTTCGTAAAGTTTTTGCACTGAAAGGCAACTGGCGTTTTGCAGATTTGTTATCGCTTTCTTTACGTTGGACCAGCTTGTATTTTGCGTGAGAATTGCGCCGACCGCGATTTCGATTTGCGTTTCGCCCGGCCACCAGTGCTGAGGTCCGAACGCATCGTAAAGAATGTTATAAATTTCAATTAATTTTTCGCTTATCTGCATAAATTCTTAAAAACATAAATTATAATTTGACTATTGTATTTTTATAACAATATAAGTAAACTCTTGGAAAATTAGAAGTAATAAACTGAAAATAAAATTAAAATTAATTCGAGAACAGCAATTAGTAAAAAGGCAAAGAAAACAAGTTCTGCGGGTAAAGCGGCGAATAGTTCGATTTTCGGCGATAGCAACCTGCTTAATTATGAACAGGATTCGTATCTTGAAAGGACGTCTCGACCGATCTATGCGATACTGTTTCTCCTGCCTTTTATCCTTCTTTACGAATACGGAACATTCCGCATAAATACGGATGTTTTGAACCAGTCGCAAATTCGTGTAGTTGCTTTCGTCTGGCTTCAAAATTTCCTTGAGTCGGTCGGTTTTCACGGCAAGTTTGCTTGGGCATCGCCGCCTCTGGCTGTGATTGTAATTTTATTTTCTCTGCAAATTACATCTCGCAAGCAATGGACTTTCTGGACGTATGATTATTTTTTAATGATAGGAGAATGCATACTTCTTGCGGTTCCTTTAATTGCTCTTACAATGGTACTCAGCTTGATCGGCTCAAAGTATTTACATAATCATGCGGATGGTAATACCGCGGCGGGGCAGGTCTGGTCTGTGCCGACATGCTCTTCTACAATTGGAAATCAAAATATGAATTCGCCGAACGGAACTGGAAATACATTAGAAAACAAACGTCCATGGCTGGCGAATATTGTTACAGGAATCGGTGCGGGAATTTATGAAGAGCTTGTTTTTCGTCTGATTTTAATATGTATTCTGATGATTCTGTTTCAGGATATATTCAAGATGACTCATAGTAACGCGATAGTGCTTTCCATACTTGTTTCGGCGGCACTTTTCAGTGCGCATCATCATATAGATTTTTTCAGCGGCAGGCCAAACGAAGTTGATCCTTTCGATGTAACAGAATTTACTTTTCGGACTATGGCCGGTATTTATTTTGCTTTTCTTTATGCGCTTCGAGGTTTCGGAATTACAGCCGGAACCCACGCTTTTTACAATATAATTGCTGAAACTATCAGAGTCAGTTTCCCATCGAATTGAAAAAAATGAATATTTGTAATTTTCACAGCATTTTTTTTCATGAAATCCTTTCTTGTTAATTATTGCAAGTTCATGTTTTGCAAAATTACAGTCCCATAAGCGGCTTAAGCGGTGTTATCAATACTGATATTGGGCTTGATTTTGAGGGTCGGTTTTGGTATAATAAGGAAAAATGAGAAGAGAAAATTTAATATATTGGGAATGATTTAATGGACTCACCGCAAATAAATGTCGCTGTTGAAGAATTAATGTTTAGCCTTTTTCAAAGGCCGTTACATCCTGAGCTTTTTCAGATATATTCAAGCAGAAAACTTAATACAGAAAAGTACGAAGCTGATATTTGGGTTACCGGC
>CAZMPL010000163.1:0-7910 GCA_964567805.1 uncultured Pirellulales bacterium
GCCGTGACAGGAACCCAAATTGAGAAAGAAATAAGCGAAAGCCATCCCCAAGCTTTGCTTGAGGCTGCCACCCGATGTGATATTGTGAAACAAAGCCATTTCGAGCAAGGAAACAGTATGAATGAGAAGCTAAACCCTATACCTTAAACGCTATACCCTATCTTATGACTTATGTACTTTCCTGTAAAACAAAGCCAATTTTAACAAAAATATCAAAAATAGAATTCAGTAACTTAAAATATGTGTTTTTTGCGTAAAAAGCGAATTAACTTGACAAAAAGGTCGTAAATCGTTACACTATATAAGTATATGTAACACTCTTTCTGGCTGGGTAATTTGACAAACAGCAAATAAGTACTGTTTTTTTAATCTCGGGATATATATGTATAGGTTAAAATGGGCATTATTGGTAATCCTTGCTGCTTTTCCTCTGTTGAGGCAAAGTAATCTTCACGCAGCCAGTACAAGCCCAATAGATAATGTCCGCAACAAAACAGTACTCAACGATCAGGATAAAAAGGTTATAGATGACTTTGTTCGCGAATCTGTAAACGGCATTCTAAATGAAAATAATTTTACTAATATCGCAAGATATCGTAATATAATCTTAAGCAGAAAAGACAGCCGCCAGGTTCAGTACGCTAATCAATTCAAAGAGTCAACTATAACTTATATTACAAAAGCTTTTGAGGCGGCCAGAGATATAAAACCGGTGCTAAATCAGGCCATTATTATAACAAATCTTCTTATTCTGACTGACAGGCTGAATAACGTTCAGTTTGCGGTTTTAGCCAAAAACAAACTCGATGATGAAAATATAATTGTACGATATTGGGCGGTTAAATGCCTGGCAAATCCTGAAGTAATAAAACAGCTCAATGCCGGCGAAGCTCCGAATCCGGGTTTGCCGAACGAGATAACAACTAAATTAATAAGTATAGTTCCGAAAAGCAGCCCGGAAATATTAAGGATTATGGCGGAATACGCAGCGGCTATAAATATTCCGCAGGGACAGGAACTTCTTCTAAAAATCGCGGACCAGCGAATAGCAAACTATGCGGACTGGTCAGTAAAAAATGAATATTCAGACGGAATTATCCTGCAAATACTTTCAAACGTAATTACTGAACCTCAGGCAAATACAAATGTCACTGCTGTTGCTCAGCGTTTCGCTCAATTATATTCTTATGTAATACAAAGATATATTAAAGGTGAAAGTTTTCTTGACACAAGACAAAAAGCGGAGTTAATGACAGTAATAATCGAGACCGAAGACAAATGCATCAGGAAAATGATTGGCACTCAGCAAAACTTCAGAAATGCCTTCGTAAAGAAACAGCTTAACGAACTAATGAATGAGCATAACAGACTGCTCGGAAGCGATGTCACCAGTGGCCAGATTCCTGCAAAATACAACTTCAATTACGGCACAGACGAAAGCGGCTCAACCAGAAACGCCCCGCTTACTTTAACCAACCCCAAATAAATTATCCGAATAAAACTTTTTCTTTTCCTCATTATTAAAATAACTGTAAATAATGTGCTAAGATTTTTTACATACATTTTACAACGTTTTTCTCCTTTCGTATGTCATAATATACAGAGTATTAACTCTATCTATTATTTTTTAAGGAGAATTAAAATGAGGACTCAATTAGCGAAAATCATGTGTTGTGTGCTGGTTCTTGTGTGTTCAAGTTCAGCGTCATCGAACGAAACCGGCGAAAATAAGAAGGAAAATCCATACGTTTGGAAATCGAAAGTAAAATCTGTCACGGTGTTTAAAAATGGTCTCGGATTCTTTCTGAGAGAAGGTCAGACAGAACTGCGTGACGGCTGGTGCGTTTCCGGGGCAATACCCCCCGCCGCTTTCGGAACACTTGCCATATTCCCGCATGAAAAAGACCAGACTGTCGATATTGTCGGTTCCGGCCAGGGTGACATTGTCGAATTCAATGGAGTTGACGCTCCGGATGATATTGAAACAAAACGAGCAAGGCTCGAAAGCTGCATGTACCTGAAAGTCGAGTTATCGTACAAGGACAACAGGAAAGATAACACCGCCGCTGGTACACTCGTTTCCGTCGGGAATCAATATGTCATCCTTGAAACGGAGAATAATAATTTTGCAGTACCTCTTGATGGAGTTCAAAAGCTTACTGTGCTTGAAAATCCTCTTCGTGTTCACGTCGCTTCTGATAACAATAAAAAAGTGGAAAAAACAACGCTCGGAATGGCTTATCTGCGAAAAGGTATAACATGGATTCCTGATTATACATTGAAACTGATCGACGATGAGACAGCAGAACTGACTCTTCGCGGCACATTAGTTAATGAGGCCGAAGACCTTGTTCATTGCGATGTACAGTTCGTTGTTGGTGTGCCGCACTTTGTTCATACGGATTATCTCGCCCCAATATCAGTCGGTCAGATAATTCGTACAATTGGCGCTTCAGTTGCACCAGCCCAAGTAATGAGCCAGATATCTAATAGAGCTGCTATTGCTGTTGATAATTCAATACGAAGTAACCAATTCGAAATTTCTAACAGAGCAATAACAGACACAAGTGGACGTGATTTGCAAAACGCACTTGGAAACCTTCCTCAGGTCGAGGCGGCAGGCGCTTCTGATTTTACTGTTTATGAACGAAAAGACCTTACTCTGCGGGTAGGTGAAAAAGCTATCGTAACGCTGTTTACCAAAACAATAAAATATCGCCATATCTATAAATGGAATTCACCAGGTGATATTGAACATTTTATCGTATTGGAAAATAATACGGATTCATCATTTACAACAGGCCCGTGCCTGATTATGAGTAACGATAGAGCGTTGAGCGAAGACTTGCTTAAATATACACCTAAAGGCGGCTCAGGTGAAATAGCAGTAACAACAGCAATCAACATTGCAAAAGAACAAAAAGAAAAAGAAACCGCGAGAGCGTTGAAATCCTATAATGTTTATGATTCGTATTATGACCTGGTGACATTAGAAGGCGAACTGAAACTGAGAAACTATGATAAGAACAATGCAGAAGTCACCATTGCGTTAAAAATCACAGGTGAACCAGTAAGCACTTCTGATGACGCGGATATTGTATTAAATACAGACAATTTAAAATTAATGGAACGTACCGCAACGGCCGTCTGGAAAGTGACAATAAAACCAGGCGACACAAAAACCTTTAAATATTCCTATAAACGTTATGTCCCATCAAAATAAATTGCAATAACCGCAAGTTAAAATTAAAAACTTTCTGCCTGGAATTGTCCACCTATGCCGCTTGGGCCTATGCTAACGAGCGGCATGGGTGCTTCCTTTTTCGGATAAAAATTACGTTCCCTTCTGTTTTGAAATATCGGCATGATAGTATCTCGAATTTGTTCGAACTCCTCGCGTTTGCGTGTGCCAATAAAACGGCAGATTCTTGCCCATTGAGCCGGGTCTATACCTTCGGAAAGTGCGCACCATACTCCTGATTCGGCGATGGATGGTTCGGAAAATAAAAGTCCTTGAGATACCATAAGCTTTTCTCCTTAAAAAACAAAAATCCTTATTATTTAAGAAGGGCTTCGGTTTGACATGCTAACCCAGAGGTCGGTTCCACCCTTGGAACAACTGATTGACAAATTATCGCGGACAGCAAAATTTGTCAAGAAAAAAGGTTAGAAAAATGATTAAATTGATAGAAAAGTGTCATTCTGAGGTTCTACCAAAGAATTATGAAGCCAAAAATGAAATTTATCATCTTTGGCCTCACATACAGCTAAAACTTATTTTGCTCAGATTGACAACAAATATGAAGCTGTTTTTTTTATTTGGATATTTCTGCGGATCTTCCGACGCGGCGTCTCCTGTTGAGGATTTTTCTGCCTTTTTTCGTCGAAGTTCTTGCTAAAAAGCCACTTTTACGTTTTCTTTTAATCTTACTTTTACGATGATTTTCCATAATTTTACCCTAAAAAAAGATGAGTAGATAAATACTCATCTACTCTGATAAATAAATACAATCTAAATTTTGACTGATTTTAACAACAAAATCCGGTTTTATCAATAACTTTTTTCCCTGAAATCCAACCTTATTTAGAAACAACCGAAAATGCGGTATAATTAATAATTTCATATTAAATAAATTCTTTGCTAAAACCAATCTTTATAGTAAAATTCCCCATAAATATTTTAACATATACAAGGAGCATATATGGCAAACAATTCTAAACACAAAACATATCTGGCGGTATCTCTTTTTCTTGTAATCTGTGAATTAGCCCTGTTAATATCAGGAAATGTGAAACTTCCCATATCAGGAATATTGCTTTTTGGAGTATTCTTTGCCCTATCCATTGCTGTCAAACATACAGAAAGATTCAAGGGCCTTTCATTTACATTTTTAATTTTTGCCTGCTGCTCATTTACTTTATACTTTCCCGAAGTTTTTACTGATTGGGGATTTAACACCTCTGTACTCATTGTCCCTTCAATTCAATTGATTATGTTTGGTATGGGAACAAAATTAAATCTTGGAGATTTTGCCCGTGAGCTCTCCAAGCCATTCAAAATAATATATGGAACAGTGATGGTTTACCTGTTAATGCCTTTATCAGCAATACTGGTTGTTTATATTTTTGGCTTTTCCGGTAAAGAGTATAACGAAATAGCTGCAGGTATTATTCTTGTGGGAGTATGTCCCGGTGGAGTTGCCTCAAATGTTATGACTTATCTTGCCAGAGGAAATCTTCCCTATTCGATGACTTTGACTACTTTAGCTACATTTCTTTCACCACTGATAACCCCACCGCTTATGCAGCTATTTGCCGGTGATAAGATACCAGTTGATGTTCTTGGTATGATGATTAGCATAATCAATCTTATGTTTGTCCCTGTAGGCGCCGGAATCATTTGCAATAAGCTTCTTTATGGTAACTTGGAATGGACAAAAAAATCGGCTAACATGATTAAATTATCAGCCATTTGCTTTCTTGCCGGATTAAGTATGATTCTGCTGCCGATTCTCTTTCAATTTTCGATTCCGGCAAAATGGAGCTCTTTACATATAGGACTTGTTTTAGTTGCATGGTCAGTCGCAATTGTATCAATTACAAAAATACTGGTAGAATTGCTTAAAGGTCCTGAAAACTGGATGGACATTGTATTGCCAAAATTGTCACTATCCGCAATTATGTTATATATTATAATTACGGCGGCATGGCAACAGGAAAAAATTCTAAAAATCGGATTCGTTCTCTTCATTGCTACTATCGTTCATAACGCACTCGGTTTAATACTTGGTTACATTTCAGCGAAATTGATTAAACTTAATGATGCTGATACACGAGCATTAACTATTGAAGTTGGCCTTAAAAACAGCGGCCTCGCCGTAGGACTGGCAAATGACGTACTAAAAAGCACCGCGGCTTCGTTGGCGCCGATTATTTTCGGGACATGGATGAATGTCGCAGCTTCAACATTGGCAAGTTTCTGGAGTCAGAGAAAGCCGCGAGAGGAAAAATAACAACACAACGATAATAACAAGGAATAAAAACTGAGACGTATTTTATTCTTATATTGAAAGGAGCAAAGATATGTCAACGCAAAAGCTCAATTTATCTCGCAGGGACTTTTTCAGGAAAACTTCTGCTCTTTCAGCCGCGGCTATTGCTGCCGGTAGTTTTGTCACTAATAAAGATGTCGAAGCCGCAACAAATGAAGTGAATACAAACTCACAGCCGTCTGATTTGCGAATAACTGATATAAAGACAGGAACGCTTTACAGGCAGATTCTAAGAATTGAAACAAACCAGGGAATTGTCGGTTACGGCGAAGGAACAGGCCCGGACGGAACTCTCGTTTTGCAGTTAAGAAATGACCTTGTAGGCGAAAATCCGTGCAGCGTTGAAATGCTCTACAACAGAATCAAAAGATTTGGAGACCATAACAGAACTGGTGTCTCTGGAATCGAAATGGCTCTCTGGGATTTGGCAGGAAAAGCATGGGGTGTTCCGGCCTATCAAATGTTAGGAGGAAAGTATCGTGACAAAATCCTGATGTACGTAGATACGCCTTATCAGGTGGACGCCAAAGTTATGGGTGAAAGACTAAAAGGTCGTATGGAAAAGGGATTCAAATTCCTGAAGATGGATATGGGCGTGACTCAAATTGCTGAAATACCAGATACGATTACAGCCCCGCCGGATGTAAGCAAACATAACTGGTCAGGCGATGTTCCGCATCCGCTGACTGGAATGAGAATTACCCAAAAAGGACTTGATATATTGGCTGAATACGCTAAAACTGTTCGTGATATCGTCGGATGGGAAATTCCAATTGCAGCCGATCATTTCGGACATTTCATGGTCGAAGATGCTATAAAAATCGGCCTTGCACTCGACCCATTTAATCTTGCATGGTATGAGGATATGGTTCCATTTATTTACCCGGACGCTTTGAAAAAAATCAGTGACGCGGTAAGAACCCCCCTGCTTATAGGTGAAACAGTATTCAGTGCAGAAGCTCACAGAGAACTATTCGAAAAAAGAGCGATTGCAATGTGTCACCCTGATATTATTTTCTGCGGCGGTTGTCTTGAGATGAAAAAGATTTGTGATTTCGCAGAACAATACGGCATAGCCGCCGCGATTCATATGAACAACGGGCCTGTCGCATTCTTCGCGAGTATTCATTCTATGGCCGCTACTAATAACTTTATGTGCATGGAATGTCACCATGCGGATAATGAGAATTATGATTATCTTGTCGATGTTCCCGGCCTTACAAGACCTTATATTCAGGATGGATATGTAAAAGTACCAGAGGGACCTGGATTCGGTTTTGAGTTAAACGAGGAAGCACTCATGCAATTCAATAGAACGACTCCGAGACAGGGAATTTTCAGAAACACTCCTGGCGGAACAAGAGACAACCAAAGAAACACTGGGATAACCAGGCGTTTGTGGAGCAAGAATACAAATTCTAAAACAATAAAGAATCCGACAGTAGAGTCTTGAGTTAAATATAATACAATAAATATTGGAGATTTCATGAACTATAAAAATATATTGTCAGCAACTGTTATCGCTTTTTCAATACTATCATTGACCGGCTGCACCTCGCTGCAGAACAATAAAGTTTCTAATGATAACATTGTCGAAGGATTCAAACATGTAGCGTTAGCATCAGTTTCAGATGCGGTTGATAAAGTTGTGGGCCATCGCGGTTTTATGAATTATGATATGCGTCCTGTGGTAGGAAAAAGTTTTGTCGGGCGAGCGAGAACCGCAACATTCACTCCGGCTGATAAACTTCCGAAAGGAACCGAACTTAATCTCAAAAGCGCCACAGACATGATTGATAGTGCCGAAGAAGGTGAAGTTGGCGTCATTGTTGTCGAAGACGGCCTGAACATAGCAGGTATAGGTGGTTTGATGGCAACAGCCGCTAAGTCACGGGGACTCGCGGGAATGGTTATAGACGGCGGAGTTCGAGATATCGAGGAAATTACAAAGCTTGGTCTCCCGGTATTCGGACGGAGCATCATACCCTCAACAGCGGTAAATCGCTATGCCGCTATAGAAAAAGATATAACGGTGCAATGTGCCGGTGTCACTGTAAATCCGGGAGACATTATCGTGGCCGGAACTGACGGAATTGTATGTGTCCCCAAAGATAAAGCCGAAGAAGTCCTGAAAAAGGCACAGGAAATCGATGTCACTGAAACTAAAATGGTTCCCTATATAAAGAAAAACAAGTCCATACAAAGAGCAGTTGAAGAATTCAATCGTATATAAACTAAAAATGTTATACGTGTATCTTAATGTTTTATAAATAAAGTAAGGTATATCTTACTATAAATGATTTGTAAGTGTTCACAGAAAAACCGTATTTTTGTCATTGAAATAACGTATAAATGGTT
>CAZMPL010000164.1:0-7577 GCA_964567805.1 uncultured Pirellulales bacterium
GGCCGATGCAATACAAACTCTCGCGGATAATCGTGACATGCTCAAACAGATGTCCGTAGCCGCAAGACAACGAGCGGAAATGTTCAACTGGCAAAGTGTCGCCGAACAATATCTTGATTATTATAAATCTACCATCGTTAAGAATACAGAACTAAAAACTAAAAAAGTTTGCTTCGTGACAATGAAAGCTTATCCGCTTTTTAATCCTGAAATTAAATCGGTATTCGGCGGCGCCGAAGTAGATTATTACAATCTCGCGACTGAGTTGGCAAAAGACAAATATTTCGATGTAAGCTGTATTGTCGCGGATTACGGCCAGCCGGATTCCGAAGTATGGCAAAATGTCACTATTATAAAAAGTCTTGATTTCAAAAAAAATATAATCAGCCAGACAATTGCTCTCTGGAAAGCGATGAAGAAAGCAAACGCTTCGATATATCTCCAGAAAACCGCCGCTTGGGGAACTTTGTTCATTTATATGTTCTGTAAACTGCATAAACGCAAATTCATTTACCGAACAGCGAAAAAAGAAGAATGCACAGGCGACTGGCCGAAAAATGCTCTCGAACGAAAAACTTTCCAATACTCTCTTCGTCGCGCGGACGCGGTTTTGGCGCAGAATGTCAAAGATAAAGAAAATCTGCATTCGAAGCTTGGCATCTCTGCTATCGCAATTCCGAACGGGCATATACTTTCTCCTTCAATCCAGTCCGAACGTGACATTATTCTCTGGGTGGGAAGAAGTACCAAAGTCAAAAGACCGGAACTGTTTACCAGGCTTGCGGAAAATGCGCCTGATAAAAAATTCCTAATGATATGCCAGCGAGGAACCGGGGACAATGAATACGAAATATTAGTATCCAACGCAAAGCAGGTTAATAATCTTGAATTTATCGAACGTGTAGAATTTTCTGAAATAGACAATTTCTTCCAGCGTGCCAAAGTACTTGTGAATACTTCCGACACAGAAGGTTTTCCAAATACTTTTATACAGGCCTGTAAAACCGGTACGCCGATATTATCGCTGAATGTCAATCCCGATGATTTCCTGAACAAATACAAATGCGGCTTATGTGCCAACGGCGATTGGATTACATTCATTAATATGCTCGACGAAATCCTCGGGCCAAGTGCAGGACAATACAGTAAGAACGCAAGACTATATGCGGAACAGAACCATGACATAAAGAAAATCATCGAGCAATACAAGGAAATATTTAATAATCTTATGGATGGAGATAATTAAATGTGCGGAATCGCAGGTTTTAACTGGGAAGACAAACATCAGATTCAGCTTCTTGCTTCTATGCTGAATCATCGCGGCCCGGAGCAGGAGGGATTCCACGTTGCCGACGGTGTTTCCATCGCACATAAACGCCTTCGTATTATCGACCTGTCTGAACAGGGAAGACAACCAATATACAACGAAGATAAAACGGTTTGCGTGACATTTAACGGCGAAATATTCAACTTCGAGGAAATAAAAAAAGAACTTGAAAAATCAGGGCATATCTTCAAATCTCATTCTGATACAGAAGTGCTCGTACACGGCTATGAACAATGGGGAACTGGACTTCTTGAAAAACTGAACGGCCAATTTGCATTTTGTATTTTTGACAAGAAAAATAATCAGCTTTTCCTCGCGCGTGACAGATTCGGAATCAAGCCACTTTATTATTACAGTAAAGATGGAAAATTTATTTTCGGCTCGGAACTCAAAGTTTTATTGAAAAGCGGTATCAAAAAAGAGATAGATAAAAACGCTCTTGAGCATTACCTGTTTTTCTGCAATACACCTTCGGAACAATCTATTCTCGAAGATGTAAAAAAACTTCTTCCAGCTCATTATCTAATCTATGACCTGAATAAAAAACAGATTCTTAAGAACGAACCATACTGGACAATCTCATTCGCAGATAAACTTGATTGCGGCGAAGAAGAACTCAAACGCCAGATTTTAGAACGAATCGAAAAATCAGTTCGAATGCAGCTAATTTCCGATGTGCCGCTCGGAGCGTTTCTTTCCGGCGGCGTGGACAGCTCAATTATCGTCTCGATTATGCGAAAATACGTAAAAGAACTGAATACATTTTCAATTCGATTCGACAGGCCGGAGTATAACGAATCACATTACGCAAAAATCGTATCGGACAAATTCAATACGATTCACCATGAAATTGAGTTCAACGCGATGAACGTCAAAAACCTGATGGAAGAATTGCCCTACTACTACGACGAACCTTTCGGCGATCCATCTATGGTACCGACGTCACTTGTCTGCCAGGTTGCAAGGCAGCATGTCACTGTCTCACTTTCCGGCACAGGCGGTGACGAGCTTTTCGGAGGGTATCCGAGATATTACAGGTTAGGTTTTGCAAAGTGTCTCAATCATCTTCCATCAAGTGCGAAATTTCTTCTCAGAAATTCCGCTATCATAGCTCATCGATTTTTTAAGATAGAAGGATTTCACAGATGGCTTAACTTTTTCGGGCAATCTCAACCTGATTATATTCTGTATCTTCAGCTATTTAATTCAATGTTCCCCGGCAAAAATCAGGGCATAGAAAAACTTGCTCGTTTCGATGATTACGCGAAACATTTCAAATACAGTGACAATGCTTCCAACGCGATGAATTGCGATTTATACGAGTATCTCCCGAACGATTTGCTTGTGAAGGAGGACAGGGCTTCCATGGCGGTTACGCTCGAAGCTCGTGTGCCGCTGATTGACCATGAACTTGCGGAATTCGCCGCGAAAATTCCTTCACATTACAAAATCAAAAATAAAGAAACAAAGTATATCCTTAAAAAAGCTTTCGAAGATATTCTGCCGCACGAGATTCTATACAGACCAAAACGCGGATTCGGAATGCCTTTAAGAGAATACATGCGGGACGAGCTGAAAGATTACTGTCACGGTATAATTTTCGATTTTAATCAGTATGATTATTATGACAAAAATGAGCTTGAGCAATTATGGCAAAAGCATCAGACCGGCCGGTCTGATTACTCGCGATTATTCTGGAACATTCTGATGTTCAATATGTGGTTCAATAAATGGATGATGTAAAAGTATCAGCGTTTACCGGCAGACTGGATGATCCTGCATCTTTTTTTCGGATGCGGCAGCATTTTCCTGCCCTTAAAAATATGGGGCTGGATATCAGGGAATATAAACATCCATGTTATAAAGGCTGCTGGCACCAGGGCCCTTTCAAAGTTGTTCCTTATCTGCCGAAATTAATTAAAAGCAGGGACTGTGACGTGACATGGATAACCAGAACGCTTGTTGTCGGACTGGAAACAATCGAATTGCTTCTCAAGCGGCCGCGTGTCATGGATGTCGATGACGCAACATGGCTCAGCAAACCATTAGGCTCGATTTCAATCCCTCATCTCGCGAAAAGAATGGACGTTATCATTGCGGGAAACAATTACATCGCTGACTGGTTCAGCAAGTACTGTAAAAATATTCATATTGTCCCTACTTCGATTGATACGACTCGCTATACGAAAAAGGGACAGAACGCTGACAATGACAAGTTCGTTATAGGATGGACAGGGACATCTTCCAATTTTTCTAATTTGAAATTAATTGAAGGAACTCTCGCGAGATTTCTTACAGAACACAAAGACGCATATTTCAAAATAATAGCTGACGAGCCCTGGCATTCCGAAATAATTGCACCAGAGCGAATAGAATTCGTCAAATGGAGCAGAGAAGTCGAAGTTAAAGCACTCCAAACAATGTCGGCAGGAATTATGCCGCTCTTCGACACACCATGGACAAGGGGTAAATGCAGTTTCAAAATGCTTCAATACATGGCTGTGGGCCTTCCAGTAATTGTGTCACCCGTAGGGATGAACAACGATGTTCTCGCAAAAGGCGATATTGGATTAGCCGCAAATTCGGACGATGATTGGTATGACGCTCTTGAAACATTATATAAAGATAAATCGAAAAGGGAGCAATTGGGACAAACAGGCAGGATAGTAGTCGAACAATATTACAGCGCAGACAAAATCGCAACTAATCTTGCAGAAATCCTCCGCCAAGCCAAAGATTTGCGGCCTTGAGTCACCATATTTTTTCAGGTGTTTTTAATAGCCAAAGCTATAAAATCTTTTTTCGTCTTACAGGTATTGATTACCTCGAATCCAGAATAAGCAAGCATCTTTTCCATCAACGGAATATCAAAAACATGGTGGTGCAGTGTTCTATTATTGAAGTTGTCTAAACTTCTTTTCCTGAAGGTTTCCAATTCCAGGTCTGCCATTGCCAAATCTGTTAGTGACAATATTTCCTCCATATGTGTTAAATCATATTCCGTCGTATTTTTATTATAATCATCTAATAAATGCTCGAACGTTGTCACCGACCTCTTATGGTCGAAATTGCCATCTTTATTTGGTAAAACAAGTATAAGTACGGCACGATCTTTAATAATCCTTTTCCATTCATTGATTACCTTCATGGGATTAGCTATATGCTCCAGGCAGTGAGAGGACAATAGAAAATCATATGTGTTCGATTTTATTACGCTTAAGTCCGTGGCATCAGAGATAAATTGAAATCCTTTTTTACTGCCTATATAATTATAGTTCTGTCCAGTTTCGATGCTTCCTTCCCAGACAGTATTATTAGAAAAATTAACTCCATCCAATGTTTCTATTACCTTGTATAAGGGTAGTATCGTCTTAAATAATGTACTCGGGCCTCCAATTTCGATTCCTTTCCTGTTTTTTACATATGACTGGTAGATTTTATAATCAGGAATTCTTCTACCTATATACAGAAGCGATTGAAGCAATTCCAATACAGGTCTGGGCAGATGATTTATTATTGTTCTCTTGAGTTTTATTGTTGTCACTATGTTCACCTTTTTGCAGAAGGTATGCTTTCCACAAATAATTAATTTAAACAATTAAGCAATATTTATTTACAAGTCGAGAGCATCTATTGACAGCCGGCCGCTTTGCGAAGAATCCTTGCTATATCACCAGCAATCTTATTAGAACTGTAATGTTCTTCGATTATTTTTCTTCCGGACATTCCCATCGTGTCTCTTAATGACTCATCTTTATATAACGTTTCAAATGCCTGATACCATTCATCATCAGAATTAGCGGAGAATCCTATGTCACCCTGAGAGAGAACTTCGCTATTCATTCCGACCGGCGAGGCAACTACAGGCAATCCGATAGCCATGTATTGAAGCATTTTTAAGCTGCATTTCCCGCGTGCCCATACTGAATCGAAAAGAGGCATAATACCTATAGTCATATCATATAATTCTTCAACTTCGACTTCTCGACTCCAGGGAGTAAAAATCATACGGTCTTGGGGAATCAAACTTGAAACCCAAGGCCGATTAGCCAGAATCTTAAAACTTACATCTTTATGGTCATTTAAAAACCTTGCAAGCGGCTTTTCGATAGATGTCAAAAACGGATAATTTACAGAGCCTCCCGTCCAGCCGATTATAAACCGATTTTGAGATTTCTTCTTTTCCCTGACTTTATATCTATCGATATCAACAGAAGTCGGGACTACTGATATTTCTTTGCAATATTTACTAAACCATTCGGCGAGGTAATTATTTCCTGCAATTATAACGTCCATATGCCTGGCAAGATGAGGAATTGAAATTTTACTATGTAACTTTCCCAGCCAAATCGAATCATCAACATCCATTACCCGCGGACGTTTTAATAGTAATTCAATCGTTTCAAGGCCGACTACCAGGGTTCTCGCTAACCATGTAACATCCGAATCATAACTTGCGCGAAGCTGAAATAAGTATGGAAGAGCTTTAAGGGGACCACGATGCCAGCAGCCTTTATCACATTTGTGCATATATTCTTTAATTGTCAGGCCTTCGCATTCTAATTTCGGATAAAGCTGACGAAATCTAAAATACGAAGAAGGATCATCAAATCGTCCTGTAAATGCGGATACTTTCAAGTTATGGCTCCTTAAACTCATTTTTTATATATTTTATTTTTTTATAAATTTTTGTCAATCATTTATGTCACTTTTACACTCTTGCAGGTTATATAAGTTCAAGAAATAGAGTTGAAAAAAGCCGCTTTCCTGCTAAACTATGAAAAATTATTTTCAAGGAGTAGATTATGGTAAGAACCCAAACTGTGTGTTGTAATTTATGCGGCGGTACGGATTCAGTTCCACTTTATACAGCCAGGGACCGTTCATGCTCTATAGAGGGAAATTTTACTTATGTCAGGTGTAATACTTGTGGACTGGTCTATATGAATCCCCAGGTAATCCCTGAAGATATTGGTAAGCTTTACCCGGAGGTTTATGCTCCTTACCATCATGACACGACCAAAAAAAGATTTGGAATTCTCTCCGAAATCTGGAAAAATATATTTAAAAGCGTCAAACTTGACAAATCTATCGGCAAACAAATAAATCAGCAAAGTCGGGTTTTAGATATAGGTTGCGGCTCAGGAGATTTTTTGAACGAGATAAAAAATAAACACAATTGCGAAATCTATGGTTTGGATATGTCTGAGACCGCTATTCATTCCGCAAAACAGTTTTATAATATAGATGTTTTCAAAGGAACCATTTCTGAGGCTCCATGGACGGAAAACTACTTCGATATAATTACTGCATGGCACTACATGGAGCATGTAAATAATCCAAACCAAAATGTACAGAAAATGGCTCAGATGCTGAAACCCGGCGGATGGCTCGTTCTCGGCGTGCCGAACATCGAGAGTTTCGGCGCCAGGCATTTTAAGGATAAATGGTACCCGCTCGAATGCCCGCGTCACTTATGTATATGGTCGCCAAAAACCATGGAATTATTAATTCAAAAAAATGGTCTTCGTCTTAATAATATAATTTACGCGATGGATCCATGGTGGTTAGTTACGTCTTTGCAATATCAATTTTATGATAACAAAGCCAATGCTGAAAAGCGGGATCATATATTCAAATCGAAGTTTACGCGAATAGCTTTTCTGCCGTGGCTTACTCTGATGTCTGTATTAAAACAATCAGACGGCATTACAGTTTACGCAAGAAAAGAGTAATCTTTAGCTCTTCGAAATAATAAACGAATTAAACAAGAGCCTTTTTTATCGTATGTCGGTAATACAATTCTGTTGCTATCGCTAAATAAATATATGAAATTACTGCGGCGACAGCCGCTCCTAAAATATTATATTTGGGAATCAGCAAAACACTCAGGATAATATTAATTATGACTTGTGTAATATTTATTATCTGCAGAAATTTGTATAACTTCATCGCACCTAAAAGCGGAAAATACATTACTGTATAAAGAAAAACAGCGTTGCCAATAATCAATACTCTTATAGTTAATGCCGCGTCATCGTATTTTCCATGATAGAGAAGATTCAAAAATGTCGGTATTATCAACCATGCAATTGCAAGACATCCGAATCCAAAAAGAAGTATTTTTGGCCTTTTATAATGTATATACGATTTTATTTTTTCGGGTTTATTAAGATTCTCACTTATATGCGGCAAAAAATATGTCGCGAGAATATAAGAAAGGACCATAAATCCTTTAAAGAATTTAAAG
>CAZMPL010000164.1:7604-7886 GCA_964567805.1 uncultured Pirellulales bacterium
TGGTTTCAATATTCGAGTTGTATTTTAATAACCAGACACTCGCCCAGTTTATAATAAAACTCGAAACAGCTCCAGCCATTCCCCAAAAAGTAAATACCAGCATTTTTTCAAAATGCTTTTTTTCGAAATGCAAAGGAAGAAGTGCTTTGAAATCAATCGAAAAAACAGTACCTGCCATTACAAATAACGCGGCCAAAAAATATGATAAAAAAATCCATTTAACTTCAATCCAGTTGAAAAGGTAGAACAAAAATATGAACGCAAGTGTTAAAAGGCCGAAAG
>CAZMPL010000165.1:0-7734 GCA_964567805.1 uncultured Pirellulales bacterium
TGTAACTATTATTGATTTTATCAAAGATTAAAATGATTGTAAATTTTAAAGAATTGGAAATAATAAGATAAGTAGTTTGTGATACAAAATAAAGTTTTTGCAAAAAAATATTTTTTTTGATAATTGTTGTTACAGATTCACAGACTCAACGTCTATATATAAAAAGAGATTGCTAATCTTGGCAAAGGAGATGAAATATGTTTATTAAAAATCCTAATATAAAGTACCAGTTAATAACTCTCGGATTGATATGCCTTGCAGGTTGCCAGAGTGAATTAACTACTGATGATAAAATAAATACAAAAATCCAGATTACAATAAGTAAAGGACAACCCGCCGAAACAATCGAGCAATTTGTTCAACAAACTGATAATAAGCCAAAGTCAGCGAATATGGCCGTTTTTTGGTTAATGCGACAATCTTCCATACCCACGGAGATAGAAAAACAATGGAGTTATTACAGGACAAGTGATATTTCCTCTACTCCGAGTGTAGAGATTGCTGAAATCATCAACCGCTACAAAATATCCGTTTTGCGAGTTCTAATTCCTTACGGAATCGATCTGAATCAAGATTATTTCGGTGATCCGTTAATTTTCTGGGGACCAGATGGCGGTAGTCGTCTTATCACGCCGGAATTATTAACATTTCTTCTTGAAAATGGATATAATCCCAACTTGAGCGAAGATAATTTGAGTCCTTTGGCTTCTTGTACCTGACCGGATCAGGGATTTTGGAAATATGAGGATAAGTATAAGATGATTAAGGACCTGCTCAAACATGGTGCGAATCCTAATGTTAATTGTTTTGGCAAGCCAATACTTCATCAATTAATAATAAATAATAATAAAAATCCATATCTACTCGATATTGTCAAACTATTACTGGAAACTGGAGCTGAAGTCAATGCAATTGATAAAAGTGGCTATACACCTCTTGACATGGCATGGTACTCCAAAGGTCCTCCTACAGATGATATTGTGTTACAAAAACTAATTGAGTGCCTTGAAAGCTATGATGCAAAAAGATCAACAAAACTCTAAAGAATTCACATAAATATACATAATTTTCGCATTGTGTATTTTAAACAGCATAGTACCAAATATATTTTTATACTATACACTAAATACTATTCACTATCGACTATTCACTATAATATCAAGCACCTGGCTGAGATTTTCTATCCTGTGATGAGCGATTTTTTCAAATTCGTATTTTTTGTGATTAACAAGCAGTACTGAAATTGCGCCAGCGGCTATAGCACAAAGCAAATCGAATAAATAATCGCCAACAACAAGAGTCTCGTGTGGCTCGACATTAAACCTTCTGCAAAGTTCAAGTACTCCGAAGGCATCGGGTTTTACCGGCCCATCCTCCCTGCCGACAACAGCATCGATCTTTAAGCCGTGCTTATTTAATACCGCATAAGCGTTCGCTTTGGTATTTCGTGTAAGAATCCCGACAGGTATTCCTTCTGAGCGAAGTGTAGAAAGCGTTTCCACCGCACTATCATTCAGTTCGGATGCTTCAATAGCTTTCTGCTCGTGATAATGCAGGATTTGTTCGGCTTTAGCTCGTTGAGAAGGTGACATTTTTTCCATAGCTTCCAGAAGAGGCTCAGAATTTTCATCCATTCCAATTTCTTTTCTGATTAAATTGAAATCAAAATACGGCCTGGTAATTGTGCCGTCCATGTCAAATATTACTGCTTTAATTTTCATAAAATTGATGTTTTTTGACACAGATTTACACGGTTTTTTCTGACACGTGAGCCTTGCCATCTCCCTGGGAGCCCATGGGGCCCAAGGGGAGATTTACACAGGATTAACACTGTTTTTTTATTTATAATTTTTTGAAATCCGTGTTCGGCAAAGCCGACTGTGTTAATCTGTGTCTGTTTTTTATTCTTTCTTTCTAAGAAGCTCAATTAAATAACGACCGGCCTGGCTGAAAATCTTTCCATTTCGAACTATTAAGCCGGTTGGTCTTATAAATCTTTCATTGGAAAAATGGATGGCTTTTAATGTCCCGCTGTTAAGTTCCTGAATCAAGGTAATCTGCGGCAATATACTCACGCCATGATTTATTTCGACCGCACGTTTTATAGTTTCAATATTATCGAATTCCATTACGGGCTGTATATTTACACTAAAAGTGCTTAAGATTCCATCTATCCAAACTCGTGTGGGAAGGTCTTTCTCGAATGCTATAAATTTCTCAAACTGTAACTTGTGAATATCAAAAGTAGATTCATTTGCCAAAGGATGATTCGGGCTGCACGCCAAAACGAGAGGTTCATCGACAAAATCATAAACCTCAAGTCTTTTATCCCTTCTGGGAACGGCTACGATACCGATATCAATCTCGCCGGATAAGACCTTATCATAAATGGTGTCTGCATTAAAATAATCGATATGAACATTCACGTTTGGATAATTTACCATAAATTTTTTGATGTAATCTGGTAAAGTATGCATACCAATACTGAAAATCGCACCAATATTTATTCTGCTAATAGATGTTTTCTGCAAAACTCGCATTTCATTCTGAAATAGATCATATCTTTCAAGGATATCTTTGGAGGCATGAAAAAGCAACTGACCAAGTTTTGTCAGTTCAATAGGGCGTCTTTTTCTATTAATCAACTGGCATTTAAGAAGAAGTTCCAGTTGAGCCAATTGCTGCGAAATAGCAGATTGGCTTAATAAATGCTTCTCAGCTGTTTTTGAAAAACTTCTCAATTCAGCTAAATCGCAGAACACTCTAAGCATTTCAAAATTCATTATAAGACATCCTTATATTATCTATTATTAATTACAACATTGAAATAGTTAAACTTACTATGATAATATAATCTATTAAAATTTTAACATTACCTATATTATTATATGTATTGTCAGTACAGCTACAATACATTTTTGTACAAATTAAATTAGTTTTACTTATATTTTGCAAGGAGTTTAAGTATATGGCAGCCAAAACCATTATCCAGAACGTTTACGAGGAAGTTCTAAAGAGAAATCCTGGTGAAGTCGAATTTCACCAGGCGGTAAAAGAAGTCCTTTCTTCTTTGGAACCTGTCCTTGAAAGACATCCAGAGTACATCGAAGAGCGAATTCTCGACAGAATAGTTGAGCCGGAAAGACAGATTATCTTCAGAGTTCCATGGCAGGATGACAAAGGAAACTTCCGCATTAACCGTGGATTCAGATTTGAATTCAATAGTGCATTGGGACCATATAAAGGCGGTCTCAGGTTCCACCCGACTGTGAATGCAGGCATATTAAAATTCCTCGGGTTTGAACAGGTTTTCAAAAATTCACTTACAACACTTCCTATGGGCGGCGGTAAAGGCGGCTCAGATTTCGATCCGAAAGGCAAGAGCGATAACGAAGTTATGCGTTTCTGCCAGAGCTTTATGACCGAACTCGAACGTCACATTGGTCCAAACACAGATGTACCAGCGGGAGATATTGGAGTCGGCGGTCGTGAAATCGGTTATCTCTTCGGTCAATACAAAAGATTACGCAACGAATTTACAGGCGTACTCACAGGCAAAGCCCTGGGTTGGGGCGGCTCATTAATTCGCCCGGAAGCAACTGGTTACGGCTGCGTTTATTTCGCTGATGAAATGTTAAAAATACGCAATCAGACTTTCAAAGGCAAAATCTGCATAGTATCAGGTTCTGGAAATGTAGCTCAATATACAGTTGAAAAACTGAATCAGCTCGGCGCAAAACCAGTAAGCCTCTCCGATTCAAACGGAACTATTTATGATCGGGATGGAATTAATGACGAAAAACTCGCTTTCATTAAAGAACTGAAAAATGTCCGCAGAGGAAGAATTAAAGAGTATGCCGATAAGTTCGGCGCAGAATATCGCGAAGGAAAACGTCCATGGGATATTAAATGCGACTGTGCGTTCCCAAGTGCTACACAGAATGAAATCGACGGTAAAGATGCACAAACGCTTCTCAAGAATGGCTGTACTCTCGTCTCAGAGGGAGCAAATATGCCAAGCACACCAGAAGCAATCGAACAGTATATCGCCAAGAAAATTATGTACGGTCCTGCCAAAGCGGCAAATGCGGGCGGCGTAGCGACTTCAGGTCTTGAAATGTCACAAAACGCAATGATGATGTCATGGGCGAGAGAAGAAGTCAATAAACGTTTGCATAATATCATGATTGCCATTCATAAACAATGCTATGAAGCAGCACAGGAATATGGACAACCAGATAACCTGCTTATGGGTGCAAATATTGCTGGTTTTGTAAAAGTAGCTGACGCTATGATTGACCAGGGTCTTGTATAATTCTTTATATTTTGAATAAATATAAGATTTTTGAATTTAAATGATTATTAAAAAAGGGCAAAACCAGATTGCAAATATGGTTTTGCCCTTTATAATTATATTTTGTTGTAATACTTGATTTATGGAGTAAATTTAATCGATTAATAATTCAAGTAGTTCATGGGGATGTTTGATACCTAAAAGGTGATTTTATGCAGGTTTGGGGAAGTACAGGAATAGATAGCCTGGATGTCGTTTTTACTGGTTTATATAAAGGAGACAATGTAGTTTGGCAGGTTGACAGCACAGATGACTTTGAAAAATTTGTCACTCCTTATGTAGAAAAAGCAATATCCCAGGAACGCAAAGTCGTATATATGCGTTTTGCAAGACATAAACCTTTTGTCGAATCCAAACCCGGTGTAAAAATTTATGAACTAAACGCGGACAACGGCTTCGAAACCTTCACAACACAAGTTCACGAAATTATCGCAGAAGAAGGCAAAGAAACATATTATGTTTTTGATTGCCTCTCATACCTGCTCGAAGCATGGGCGACAGACCTTATGATAGGTAACTTCTTCATGGTTACCTGTCCGTATTTGTATGAACTTGATACTATCGCGTATTTTGCGCTTTTAAGAAACAGCCATTCATTCAAAACAATTGCAAGAATCAGAGATACGACGCAACTCCTGATTGACCTGTACAATATTGAAGATAAATACTGCCTGCATCCTTTAAAAGTTTGGAAACGCTACTCTGCCACAATGTTTCTGCCTCACTTACAGCAGGACAATAAATTCACTCCGATAACAAGCAGCGTTGATGCGACCAAACTTCTTGCTTATATTTCCGAGCGAAGTATTCAGCATTCGGAAAGATTACTTGACTACTGGGACAAGATGTTCCTCGAGGCAGGCGAAATTGCAGAAACATGGGATACTCCTGAAGAGAAAGAAAAAACCATCGATAAGTTATGCAGTGTAATGATAGGACGCGATGAGCGAATGATTTCTCTTGTCAAAAAACATTTCACTATCGAAGACTTGCAGGCAATAAAAAGCAGACTAATTGGAACAGGATTTATTGGCGGCAAGGCAGTTGGTATGCTTCTCGCAAATAAAATCATATCCAAAAAAGAACTGAACCTGAGAAAACATCTCGAGCCGCACGATTCTTTTTATGTTGGTTCCGATGTCTTTTACACATACCTTGTCGAAAATGGTTTATGGAAATTGCGCGTAGAGCAAAAAACGGAAGAAGGTTATTTCAAAGCGGCCGCGGAACTCAAAGAAAAACTTCTCAAAGGAAAGTTCCCCGATCAGATTCGCGATCAGTTTCAGGAAATGATAGAGTATTATGGACAATCTCCAATTATTATACGTTCGAGCTCGCTTCTGGAAGATGCTTTCGGAAACGCGTTTGCCGGAAAATACGAAAGCGTATTCTGTGTCAACCAGGGTACGCCGGAAGAGAGATACGCGAATTTTGAAGAAGCTGTTCGTACGGTTTTCGCCAGTACAATGAATCAAAACGCTCTGACATACCGATTGCAGCGAGGTCTTGACCAGAGCGATGAACAGATGGCGCTTCTTATACAGAGAGTGTCAGGTTCATATCGAAATAATTATTTCTTCCCTGATTTGGCGGGAGTAGGATTATCTCATAACGCATTTGTATGGAAACCTGATTTGGATCCGACAGCGGGAATGCTCCGTCTTGTATTCGGACTGGGTACAAGAGCGGTAAATCGTGTAGAAGATGATTACCCGAGAATTATTTCGCTCGACCAGCCTCTTGCCAGACCTGTTTCGGGAGTCAATGATATTAGAAAATATTCACAGCATCGAGTTGACCTTCTTGATACACTGGATAACAGTTTGAAAACGATTCCATTCAACGAACTTATCGAGAAGAAATTTGATATCAAACTGGATTACATCGCGGTAAGAGACTATCAATTAGCCAGGCAAGCCAGACAACAAGGAGCCGGTGACATCGAATACTGGTTGTTAACATTCGAGAAACTTATTACGGAAACAAATTTCATCAGCCTGATGCAAACGATTCTTAAAACACTCGAACAGCACTATGAATATCCGGTTGATATCGAATTTACAGTGAATTTTTCAAGTGACAATAAGCCTATTATTAATCTTCTACAGTGCCGTCCTCTTCAGACACGCGGCGAAAAACCACACCTTGAAATGCCGGTTAATCCCCCTGCCGACAAGATTCTCTTCAAATGCGATGGTTATTTCATGGGCGGCTCGATAGGACAGGAAATAACAAAAATTATTTACATCGATCCACAGGCTTATATTGACCTGCCCCTCACCGGCAAATATGACATCGCCAGGCTCGTCGGAAAACTCAATAGAATGATTACAGATAGAAATACTGATCCTGCATTACTGCTTGGTCCGGGAAGATGGGGCACATCAACTCCGAGCCTTGGAGTACCGGTCGATTTTCACGAGATAAATAATGTCACTGTACTTGCGGAAATTGCATACGAAGGCGCAAATTTGATGCCCGAACTTTCTTTCGGTACTCACTTTTTCCAGGATTTAGTAGAAAGCGATATTTTCTATGCCGCGATATTCCCGGGGAAACAGAACACGGTTTTCAATATAGCCAAGCTCGATAGCATGCCAAATAAACTTATTGAGATTCTGCCGGAAGGTGAGAAATATACCGATGTAATCAAGCTATGTATTCTTAATGAAAACAGGCTTCATGTAATAAGCGATTTAACAACACAAAAACTTATCTGCCTTGACGCTTGAAAATAAAGGTTTTCTTCTTCATACAAGCAATTAAGTCGAATGTGCTGCTATTCTTGAAGGATGTTTCTAACCTTAAAGAATATTGCGTAAATATCAGCCTTACTGTATAATCCCCCCAATGCAGAAAGAAATTGATATTAATAAAGTTGTACGTCAGCATCTTGAGATGGAGGAGTTTATGTGCGGCTTCACAGTTAAAGGCAGCCCTGAAATACCCTCACAATCTGATGAAAAAGAAGGCACAATGACAAAAGCACAAAAGCAAAAAGAATTAGATAAAATCTTCGACGAAGTTCGTGTATGCTGCCAATGCGGTCTTGTTTCCACACGAAACAAAGTCGTGCCCGGCGAAGGAAATCCAAACGCACGCATTATGTTTATAGGCGAAGCACCTGGAGCAGATGAAGATATGCAGGGACGTCCATTTGTCGGAAGAGCCGGACAACTTCTTGAAAATATTTTAACTGCGTGCGGCTTGAAAAGAAGTGACGTCTTTATCGCAAACATACTCAAGTGCAGGCCGCCCGACAATCGCGATCCTGATAGACTTTTCCTTGTCTTCCTCAGCAGATTGTCTTCCAATGTCAGTCTTTAAAGTTTCAGCCAAGGTTTTTTTTGCTTTCTTGACCAAATCTGGTATAGCTATCC
>CAZMPL010000166.1:0-7715 GCA_964567805.1 uncultured Pirellulales bacterium
CGAAGTATCGATTATAGGAGTAATCTGAATCTGAGGTATGTCATGGTTAATATTCTCAATCTCTTTTAGTGCTTCGCGAGAGACAGCTACGGTATTTTTTCCTGATTGCTTACTGATAGATAATCTCATACCGGGCTGGCCGTTTACGCGAACTATTCTTGTGATTTTACGCCATGAATCTTTGACAGATGCTATTTCACGAAGTCTTACAGGAACTCCATCACGTATCGCGATTACGGTATTTTCAAGCTGTACCAAATCGGTATATTCGCCCGGTGTTCTTATGGTGACCTCGAAATTTCCCTGTTCAATTGTTCCTGCGGGAACATTTATATTTCCCTCTCGTATGCTCGACATTATTCTGTCTAAAGAAATTGATAATGCGTTAATTTTTGCCGGATCGAGACTTACATGAATTTCTCTCTCAAGGCCTCCCATGATATCGACGGAAGCTACACCGGGGACTCTTTCGAGACGATATTGCACTTCATCTTCGAGAATCAGGCGTGTTTGAACCGGATCGAGTTTACTCGATGCGCCGAGAATCAATACAGGAAAGCTGGCCATATCGAATTTGCGAATTGTTGGTCTTTCGACTTCTTCGGGTAATCGCTGTACAATACGATCCAGCCTGTCACGTATATCATTGGATGCCGCGTCAAGGTCCGTGCCCCATGAAAATGTCACACGAACTGAGCTTGAGCCTTCTGATGATACCGAACTGACTTCCTCTACACCCGGAACGGCGCTCATTGCCTGTTCGATAGGGCGTGTGATTAACTCTTCGATTTCCTGTGGTCCTGCGTTACTAAAGCTGCATGATATGCTAAGCGTTGGATATGAAATATCCGGCATTAGGTCGATAGGTAAGCGAAATAATGATACTATGCCAAGAAGGATTACAATCAATGCAACCATGATTGTAAAAACAGGCCGACGAACTGAAAAACTTGATATTTTCATAAAGCTAATCTCGAAATTCTAATTTCCTAATCCTAAACAGTTTTAAATTTCAGAATATTAAGTGTTTTAAACATTTGAATTTTAATTTTATTATTTCGTAATTGGAGTTTAGGGTTTAGTATTTTTATTTGTTTCCGGTAAAGTCACCGCCGAGCCATCCTCGAGCATATGATTACCTAATGTTGCGACAAAGCCTGATAGTTCCGGTTTCAGAATTTCAGCAACATCATTATTGACAATACCGGTAGTAACCGGAATGAAACTAACCTTTTTCTGAACTGTATCGACAGTAAATACACCCTCTGTATCATTTCTTCTTACAACCGCCGCACGCGGAATCAGTATCGCATTTTCATGAGTAGCAAACAATAAATTTGTTCTCACAAACATTCCGGGTTTAAGAAGCTGCTTCGGGTTAGGAATTTCAATTTCAACTCTTGCCTGACGAGAGCTTTCTATCAGCAGGGGTGCTATACGTACAATCTTGCCTGTAAAAGTCATGCCGGGAAAAGCATCAGTATCTATAATTGCACTTTGATTAATTTTTATTTTGGAATAGTCTTTTTCCACTACAAAAATAACAGCGACTAACAAATCATTCTCAAGTATCGAAACTATCGGCTGATTCACCTGAAGCAGGGTACCAACATCGACAAATCGTTCACCGACTACTCTTGTTGCGTTAGGGTCATCACTTTCCCAGAATGCCTGTACTTTTGTATATGAAAGTTTTAATTCCGCGGCTTTCAGTGCCGCCGCTTTCTGTTCCACCTGGGCATTCGATACGTCAAGTCTTGTCTTTGCGGAATTAAAAGATGCTTCGGCACCGTCCAGTTCGGAAGCCGATGCGATTTGTTTATCACGAAGTGCCTTGACTCGTTCATATTCACGTTTGGCAAGCTCAAGTTCACTGACTGAGTTCTGTGCATTTGCTTTTGTGACCTGAAGTTCCGCTTTTGACTGCTCGACCTGCTGGGTATATTCGGCATCGTCCAGAACCGCGATTACCTGGTTGCGGGTTATCGTATCACCTACATCGACAAGAAGTTCCTTCAGCCAGCCGGAAACTTTAGGAGCCACAGAAAATTGTGATTTTGGAGTAAGAGAGCCGGTAAAAATTCCAATATCCTGTATTGTATCTTTAACAACAGGTTGAATTTCTACAGGAACGGTCATATCGCCCCGACGCATACCGGCAGGACTTTCTGATGCTTTAATTTTTTGATATGCGATCCATGAACCATAACCAACAATCCCAAGGACGATAACTAAGATAATCAGTTTCTTCATTATAAATGCCTCTTATCTGTTCTTCGTTCCGGGTACTTTGTACAGAGTACTCTGAACGCTGAACTCATTACTAAAAAAGAATTGAGTAACCTATAAACAATTCATCAAGCCGATTATTGTATATGAAAACGGTAAAACAGCAATAGAATATATAATGATTTGTTTAGAAATGTTTATGAAACATAATTTTCAATGCAAAATATTTGAAAATATACATATACAGGTTTGAAGCAAACTTATAATAATGTGTCATGAGCTTTAGAAACGTTTGACACATGACATCTGAAGTTGCATTTTTTTTGTTTAGCTATATTCTCTATGTTGACAAATATTTTAATTTTAATCAAGTTGCATTTAAAACGCTTCGATTTGAGAAACTAATTCTTCGAACTTTATGTTCGAAATATGTAATTCATCAATATCTTCTTCCATTTTTAAAATTTCGAGGAAGTCATTAATAATCTTCGACGCTTTATCGAACTGGCCTTCTTCAAGCAGCTTCTGTATGATTTCTGTAGTATGTACAGTGAAATCTTTTTGTGTCTGTATTCTTTTCTGCAGTTCGTGACTTGTCGAACGAAGTTCATCTTCTACAAAAAGGCGTTCTGAAATATCACGTGCTACACCAACAATCGCAACATCTTTCTTATTTGCATCTTTAATGATAGACCTTGAAAGTGAAACAGGGAATATGCTATTATCTTTTCTTTTATGGTAAAATCCAATCTCGCTGCCGCCGAAAGCTGTTCGTGTTTGAAAAACGCTTCTGGTTTTCTCAGATTGATTTTTGCCTATCCATAGAACACTATTGTTCTGTCCGAGAATTTCCTCTTCGCTGTATCCGTATGTTTTGCAGAATGCTTTATTAACAAATATTATTTCGCCGTGCATATTTGTTATAAAGACACTATCTTCTGTACTTTTAACAGCACCAGAAAGCAACTGTAGTTTATCTTCGACTACTTTATGATTTATAGCGTTCTCAACCGTAATCGGTATGGCTTTGAGATAGTTCTGGTCAATATCCTTAATCAGATAATCATAAGCTCCTGCTTTCCATGTTTTGACGGCGGTTTCTTCGTCACCGGCACCGGTAACTACCACTACTGGAGTGTCATTTGCAGCGTGAAGTATATCCATCGCTGTGCCGTCACCAATATCATGATCCGAAATAATAATATCAAATTTATTCCGCGCAAGTTCCTCTTTGGCTTCTGCAAATGATTTAGTTATGACATAATCATATGGAATATTATTTTTTGTAACGAATCGCTCGAAAGCATGTCTTTCAATCTCGTTATCTTCTACCAGTAAAACTTTATATTTCAAATTTTCCATAATTGTCTTTATCCTTTGATATATTTCGGAGTAAAAAATCTTTTTCAAATATTAAACGCTGCTTGAAACAAGTACTTCATTTTTTACTGCGGATTTCTGTTTTGGGAAAGTAAATATGAAAGTGCTTCCTTTTTTAAGTTCAGATTCTATCCAAATCCGTCCTCCGTAGAGCTCCACAACTTTCTTGACTACAGTGAGTCCTACTCCTGTACCTTTAATATTTTCATTCTGTTTAATTGTATGGAACATTCTGAATATTCTCTCGAAATGCTCTTCTCCGATTCCCGGGCCGTTATCGGAAATACTGAATTTCCAGAAGTCACCATCTTCAATACACTTGATTTTAATCCAGCCCTGCGGCTTATCATGATACTTTATCGCGTTACTTATAAGATTCTGGAAAATCTGCATTATATGTGCTTCTTCACATACAATAGTCGGTAATTGATTTTCAATAGTAACTTTTATGTGTTCCGGCGGAACAACCATATTAATTACTTCCGGTATAAAGGTTGCAAGGTTTACCGGCGTATGCTCACCTGATTCCTGGCCGATTTTCGAATATCTTAATACGCCGTCAATTAAGTCATATATTTTATCAACGCGTTCCATAAGAAGATTCATCTGTTGCGTCGCTTTTGCGTCGAGTTTGTCACCATAATCTTCGAGAATCCATTTTGCAAGAGACTTAACCCCGCGAAGAGGAGCTTTAAGGTCATGGGATACGATAGATGAAAATTCCTCGAGTTCCTTATTGGAATTTTCAACTTTCTTAATCATACCGGCAAGTTTAAGTTCCATCTGTTCTCTTTCCGCGATTTCCATTTTGAGCTGATTATTTTTTTCAATAAGCTCTTTGGCTCTTTCCTTGACTAACAGTTCGAGTTCGTCGAGTTTCATGGACGCTTGTCTCGCGAGGTTCCATTTTTCCGTAAGAGCAGATGCGAGTTGTGATACTTCCGCACAATCGAAAGGTTTTTTCAAAATAAGTAAATTCTCGGATTTTCCCAATCGCTGAGTTATTTCACCCCATGAATAATCCGAGTACGCGGTGCAGATAACCATCTGTATATTTTTATCGATTTCCCAAATGCTTTCAATAGTTTTTAATCCGTCCCAGCCTGGAGGCATACGCATATCTACAAAAGCCAGTTCGTACGGACGGTTTTGAGATAAAGCTTCTTTAACTTTTTCATAACCAGCCTGACCTTGTGAGGCAAAGTCAAGTTCATAAATGTTTTGATCCGCCGATTCTTTATTTACTTCGCCGAAAACTTCAGCACGAAGCTCGTCCAGTTTTGAGTTATCCTGCTCTTCGGCAAGAATTGTCTGAAAATCTTTATGGATATTGGAATTATCATCGATAACCAGAATACGATGAACATTCTGTTTCATGATTTCATTCATACGGTAGTCTCCTGAGATTTAAAGGGTAGCTCAATAATAAAAGCCGCTCCTTTGCCCTCACCATTGCTATTAACTACTATTGAACCATTTAATTCGTTAATTGATAGTGCAGTGCTATGGAGCCCGAATCCGTGTCCTTTGGCTTTTGTTGTAAAACCGTGTTCAAATATTCTTGGAAGATTCTCGGGCGGGATTCCGATTCCGTTGTCACGAACTTCGATTTTGATTCGGTCTTCTTTTATTTTTTTAACGTTAAGAGAGAGAATCTTCTCTTCTTTGTCATTTTTTGAAAGTGCATATATTGCGTTATTGATAAGATTAGTCAAAATCTGCAGAACTTTATGTCGATCCAGAAGCATTGTCGGAACGTCGTCATAACTGCGTTTGACTTCTATTTTGTTTCTTGATATTGCTTCGGCATTGATTTTAACTGCGTCATCGATTAGCTCCGCAATAGAAGCAGGTTCCGTTAGTCCTTTTGTTTTACTATATGACTGCTGAAGCTGGATAATATCGGCTACATGCTGAACATGTTTCGTAAGTTCTGCCAGGGATTCGAGCTGTCGTGCCTGTTCTTCGACAAGCTCTTGAGAAAGATTGGTCAAAAAAGTCGTTAGCTTTTTTCCTCGCTCTTCTTTTGCCAGGAAAGTGGCAAGGTCATCTGCATGTTCTTCGAACATATTAACTGCGTCACCGAGATAAGTTACTTTTGATTTTCGAATCCTTTTCTGAATAGATTCGGCGGTTACGCTTACACTATTGAGAACATTACCGACATTATGGAGAACGCCCGTAGCGACTTCCGCCATACCCACCTTACGCGCGGTTTCAAGCAGTTTTTCCTGAGCCGCTTTAAGTTTTGCTTCTGACCTTTTACGTTCCGTGATATCTCTGGCGATAGCTATAATGTACTCCTGTTTTTCCTGGGTGACAAGTTTAAGACTGGTCTCCACAAAAAAGGAAGAGCCGTCTTTTCTTTTGTACTGAGCTTCTTTGACAATATCACCTTTTTGTCTTAATGCGGCTATTTGTTTTTGCCATGCAAAATCATCATTAATGGTTTCATCAATATTTTGCAGAGTAATTCCGCTTATTAAATCCTTTTGTGAATACCCGAGGCTGTCGCTTGCTCTATGATTGACATCTAAAAAGCGGCCCCATTTCGGTTCTACGGTAAAAATGCAATCGTTGGAACGTTCTATCAAATTCCTGAAAAGCTGCATTTTCTCTTCGGCTTTCTTGCGTTCCGCGATACTTCCGAGCCATTCTGCGACTGCGCTTAGCAGGCTGCCTTCCTCTTCTGTTATAGAAGGATTTTCCTTATTTTCTAATCTGTCTCCTTTGTAGTAAACTTCGATTGTTCCTACATCTTCTTTATGTGCTTTTATCTGTACCTGCCTGCTTGACTCGCTTTTCTCAAAATCTTCCGTTTGATAGCGGATACCATCAAACATTAATCGTACATAGGTACTTTCAGGATAACGGTATGTCTGGCGTATAAGATTGACTGTTTCCTGAAATATCTGTTCCAGGGATGTACCCTGACGATTAACAATTTTAGAAAGTGCATACAAGCAATTAAGGTTTTTCAATCTTTGTTGTAATTGTCTCTGATCAAGCGGTTTTTCGGCTATTTCAGACTTGAGTTTTGAATTAGCCGCTTCCAGTTCCGAAGTGAGTTTTAGGACTTTTTCCTCTAAACGTTTCTGATGCGCACGTAAACCTTTTACTTCAATTTTAGCTTTCGTTGCAAATTCAGATTGTTCAAGGGCATCTGCTATGAATTTACTTTGAAAATAGGTTAGTGCAATTGCAACCATAATTGAGATAAGTGTACAGTACATTATATTGTCTGTAACTTTTTTCTGCATCAGCCAAAAAACTCCGATAACCATCGCTATAAATAACATTGCAGACGCAGATTTCTTGAATGTTTGCATTTTATTCATTTTTCAGTTTCTCTTTATATTTTAGGCATAATGGTTTTTCTGATTACAAAATAAATACTTATAAGACCATGTCATTTGTATTAAATAAAAAAGATATATTTATTAAACCATGTGGTTTATCGACATGCTGGAAAGGCATATTTATCAGAAATCCATTGTTTTAATGTAAAGTACTTATTGCATAAATTGTATAAAGACCGTGTATTGACCATTGACTAATTGGTTTTAACCATTTACTATAAAGTTTTTAATATTATATTTAGTCGAACGTTATTTTTAGGAGTAAAACAATGTTCGCGGTTATTGGAATAAAAACTTTTGATTTCATCAATAATATAGGACGTTTCTCTCGGTTTTTCTGGCAGGCAACCGTAGTGTCCTTACGCTGCTTTTTAAAGGCAAAAGCATACACGCTTGTGCGTACGCAGATGAATATTATTGGCGTTCGAAGTGTTCCTGTTGTGATGATAACAGGGGCCTTTGTCGGTATGACTCTGGCAGTTCAGGCTTATGACCAGTTGGCCGGTATGGGGCTCGAAGAGAGATTGGGAGTTCTTATTAATATCTCAGTTGTAAAGGAATTAGGGCCAGTTCTTGCGGCTATAATGCTCGCAGGACGAATCGGTGGAGCTTTAACCGCCGAACTTGGTACTATGAACGTAACCGAACAGATTGACGCGGTCAGGAGTATGGGAACTGACCCGATAAGGTACCTCGTCGCTCCTCGAATTATGGCGCTTTTGCTTCTTACACCTATTCTTATTATAT
>CAZMPL010000167.1:0-7711 GCA_964567805.1 uncultured Pirellulales bacterium
ATTTGAATAATACACCTATGGGGCAGGTATTAAAGAAAATCGCATCACTTCCGGAAATCCGTCAAGATAAGGTTTTAAATGTTCGCAGGCAACTTACAGATGGCAAATACGACCTGAATGAACGTTTAAATATTGCTATGGATAAGGTTCTTGAGGACCTTACATCCTAATCTGTTGTTATTTATACTATTTCAGGAATGTCATCATCGGGCACATCCATTTCAACAGGCTTGTAACCCGGCAGCTTTGATTTTTCCAGTTCTTCTGTATAGGCATTCGATACTTGTTCCAGAAATTTCTTCCTGCAATCGACATTAATCGGGTGAGCGATATCTACATGGAGTTTCATCCGGCCTTTGAAATCTTTTTTAGCACGATTTTCTTTTAGTGATACTCCGCAATTATTGCAGTATCTGGCTCTAAGATGGTTTTTACCGCCGCACTTTTCACAATGATCGCTCATTTTTCTTGAAGGCATAGCGACAAAAAAACCTTTACCTCCCTGTATAATTTTAATATCTCGAATTACAAACTCGCCATCTAATGTCACGGAACAAAAAGCTTTTAATCTATCATCTTTGTTGTTCATCAACTTGACTCTGACTTCGGTGATCTTCATTTCCTTTGCCTCGCTTAAATGTTTACCATCTATTGTTGCTCGCTATTAAGCAATTACAACCAAGATTCTCCTTAATAATATTTTGATACTTTATTAATTCCGATTCATTCCCTCTCTCAAATAAACAAAATAGAGAAGAACCGCTGCCGCTCAGGCAGCAATGTCCAATATTTAATTTTTCAATTTCTTCCTTCAATTCGGCAAGCTCTTTATTCAGGCCGAAACAACTTGTTTCGAGCATATTTGCGCATACTTTTGCAACTAAATCAATCCTGTTTTTCTTGATATTTTCATTTATTTTAAATTTGAGCTCCTTATAAAGCGTCATATCATGTCTATAATTCTCATAAACCTTTTTGGTAGAGACACTTATGCCAGGTAATATTAAAATTACGGAAAAGTTAAATATTTTATCAATTTTTTGAATTTTTTCTCCTCTTCCTGTACAAAATGCCAAAGGACCGTCAAGAAAGAACGCAACATCGCTTCCTAAAGAGGATGCCATTTGTTTCAGGCTGTTATTATCAAGTTCAGTTTTCAGGTATTTATTTAACCCGATTAAGGTTGAAGCAGCGTCACTGCTGGCGGAACCCAGGCCGGTACCGGCGGGTATATTTTTCGTAAGAGTTATCTTTACAGGTGTTTCTAAACGGCAATTATCGATTAATATCTTTGCCGCCCTGTAAACAAGATTATCTTCACCTTCCGGTGCCCAGTATTGCCCATTACAGACAAGATTAATTCCGGATTCTTGGCCTTTTTCTATAAATATCTCATCATACCAGTTGATTTTTGCCATAATGGTTTCAATTTCATGGAAACCATCCGGTCGTTTTCCCGCGATTAAAAGGGAAAGATTAATTTTAGCCGGTGCATTTATTAATAAACCATTTTCAATATGAGTAATTTGCTCTTTATTTTCCATCTGAACTCTAAATAATTAAGTTTTAAATTCAATTTCTCGAACATTAATAATACAAGATAGTATTATAAACGAGGCGCATATTTTGTAAAATATTCTGTTTTACATGAATAATTTTCTGTATAAATATATCATAATGGATTTTTGTCTGTATTTGAATGACACATATTGGTTTGGAGAATAGTTTTATGTTTAAATCAAGGTTATACTTTTTAATTGTTTCGGCATCAATTATTTCTGTAATCTTTTCTGAACAGGCAATATGCAGTGAGTCATCCAAAGCTCAAAGAAGAACTCCAATAGTTGAAGTATATGAAAAAACCCATGAAACAGTTGTTAATATTTCCGGAACTCGAGTTGTGAGTTCCTCTTATTCATCGGGTTATAATCTTCCGGATATTTTCGACTTGTGGGGCCCAAGGCTGAAAAGGGAAGTCTCGGTTCTCGGTTCCGGAGTTGTAGTTCATGAAGATGGCTATGTTATGACAAATGCGCACGTTGTCGAGCAAGCTAATAATATCAAAGTCATTTTCAGCAATGGAGATGAATTTTCCGCAAAAGTCATAGCTCATGACGAAGACAAGGACGTTGCTTTGGTAAAAGTTGAAGCCGGAAAAAAATTGCCTTTCGTTCATCTTGGCCGCAGTGATGATTTAATGATTGGTGAAACTGTTATCGCGATTGGAAATCCTTTAGGTTATTCGAATACCCTTACAAGCGGAATTTTAAGCGCTATAGATAGAGACATCCAGGTTTCGGAAGGGACATGGCTCAGGGGTCTTATTCAGACTGATGCTCCTATTAATCCCGGGAACAGCGGCGGACCTTTGTTTAATATTAACGGTGACCTGATTGGAATTAATACTGCAATCGCAGCAGGAGCGGATAATATCGGTTTTGCAATTTCTGTCGATACAATTATCGACAACCTTCGCCAGATGCTTATGCCCGAGAAATTGCGAAGAGTTCGACTGGGGCTTGGCGTCGGCAGGGTAAAAACGTTGGGGAAATATACAGGTCTTGCTGTGGACTCTGTCACTAAATCGAGTCCGGCTGACGACAAAGGTATAAAAGATGGTGACATTATTCTTGAAGTAGATGACCACAAGCTCTCGAATATAATTGATTTTTACATAACAATGATGAGTAAAAATATCGGTGAGCCGATTAATATTAAATACGCAAGAGATTCGGAAGGTACAGTTAAAACCGATGCAGTGACATTAAAAATACTGGAACGGCCTATGCCTGATGGTAAAAAACTCGCACAGGATTTCTTTCAGATGGATATATCTGTACTTACCGACCAGGTTGCGAAAAGATTCGGATTCGAAAGCGCTTATCCGGTTTTGATAATCACCGATATGCAGGCTCAAGGTATTGCCGATACGACAGGGCTCGAACCGGGAGATTTAGTTCTGGCTGTTAATGGAACGTCTGTACAGAATATGGAAAGTCTCAGTATTGAGATGGAAAAAGTCAACAAAGGCGATGTTGTAACTTTGACAATAATGCGAATCGGAATCGGGCCTTTCGGCCAGGTGCAGCGTAAATATAGCGCAAAAATAAAAGCGCAAGGCTAAATAAATATTAACGAATATTATTTGGTTAAATATTAACAGCTTATTTGTTAGGTTGACTAAATAATATTATTTTCATAGATTTATATATAGGCAAAATATATAACGTTTTTAGTTAAATATTCCTGATTCCTTGAGTTTTTGGCAGAAAAAAGGAAATAATTTTTAAAAATACGTAGTTACCACAATAGACAAATCCGGATTATTTATTAGCATTGATTTTATTACTAAGTAACTGAAGGTCTCTTATTGTTTGAGATTTTCAGATTGAGGAGTTTGTATAGTTTTACATGCAAAGGGATTTGTGTGGCCGCTTTCAGGGAAGAGTATGTAAACTATCATAGACCAGATAATGGTAAATCTCTATACTTACAAATATATAGTACAATAAATATTTCTATTATATTCATTTCTTATCTATTTCATTTCATGTTATGTCAACATATTTCACTTTATTTAATGGATGTTCTTCCTATAAACGAATCTTGGATTGATATGATAGAAATAAGTGATATTTTCCAAAAGGAGGTGATTCTATAAGTTGAAAATATTTGTTTTTAATGAAAAAGGAGTTGCTGGTTAAGTTTCTACAAATAACTACTTGCCGGCATATGATGTTGTGGAACTTAATTTTTAAGGAGAAAAATCATGAAAAATATCACTATATTTATTGTACTTTTGTTACTTTGTACTTCTGTTGTCTCTGCGGGTATTACAGGAACGCTTACCCCGGAATCTATTGTTGGCCATCAGTCTCCGGGAACAACAAAGACATATACATTATGTTACTCCATTGATATCACAGGAAAAGGAAGCGGCAAGGCTGACGTTCTTTTCCTGACAGATACTACCGGTAGTATGTATGGATATATCTCCGGTATTAAAACTGCTTTCGGGAGTATTCTCTCTGCAATAGATAGTTCTCTGCCGCTTCTTGACATTGAATATGCGGTTGCCGATTACAGGAACTATACTGATGGAGGTAATTATTCAGCATACGGTGTAAACTTACGCCAGGCATTTACTGGAAATCCGACTCTTGCACAAAATGCTATCAATTCACTTTCTGCCACCGGCGGAGCTGATGGCCCAGAAAGCCAGTTAAAAGCGATGGTTAATATCGCAAACAACTGGTTAACATCATCAGGTGACTTAGGTTTTGATGGTCGAGATGACGCTCAAAAGATTATTATCTGGGCCGGAGATTGGCCGGGTCATGTTACAGGCGATGAATCAGGTGCCAGTGGTACTCCTCCGTTTGGTTATTATCCAAGCCTGAGTGCTACTATTGCGGCATTGAATGCTCAGGGAATTCTGGTATTTGGATTAAATACAAGTGATGTCAGTTCAGGTATTAATATGCCTTATCCTGATCCTTGGTGGGGTTCGACCAGTTCAGAGCCTGTTCAACAACAACAGGATGTAATCACAAAAGCTACAGGTGGATCGTCTTTCTATGAAGTAGGTTCAGGTGGTCCAAGTATTGAAGAAGCCATTGTGACTTCAATAGTGGGCGGCGTGGAAATACTGAGCAATATTACTTTAAGTCTAAATGGTGATGATGGAGATTTTACTGTATCCCCATGGAGTCAGACCAGAGTCGGAACCTGGACGGCTGATGATAGCCCGGTTACCGGTTGTTTTACTTTTGATGCTACTGCTCCCGGATTTGAAGGTTTAGCAAATTTTGATATGGTTTTGTTGGGTAATGGTGCTGAATTAGATAGATCAAGCGTGTGTCTTGATACAGTCATTAAAGTGCCACTGGATATTAAACCTTCTTCGTGGCCGAATCCGCTTAACGTTAAGAGTAATGGAGTACTTCCAGTAGCAATTCCCGGGACAAAAGATTTTGATATACTTAAAGTAAATCCTGAAACTCTTAAGCTCGAAGGTGTGAGTTTGCAGAAATTTAATTATGAAGATGTCTGCACTTACAATGACCAGTCGAAAGGGCCTGATGGTTTACTCGATTTGACAATGAAGTTTGATATGCAGGAAATAGTATCTGCAATTGGTCCTGTTAATGATGGTCAGATAGTTGTTTTGACTCTAACAGGCAATTTGCATGAAGACTATGGAGGGACACCTATTGAAGGTATAGATGTTGTTGTAATTTTGAAAAAAGGTAAGTAATTTAAAAATCCAACATGAGCCGAGTATGATCTCGGCTCATGTTTTAGATAAGTTACAGACTTAGTGTTTACTTAAATCACCATATTTTCCAACCAGAAGTATCCTATAAATGATTATAGAATGACGAAGCTTTCTATTATCTAACAATGTAAATTATATCTCTTTTGTTATCTGATGTAAAAATAAGTAGTAACCACAATTGACAAACCAGATTAATATATTACAATTAATATACTATAAAAAAGTGATGGTTTTTAGCGAATTTCAGATTTATAAGCTTTATTAAGTTGCTGTTATACATGCATAGGGATTTGCATGGCGCTCAAGGAGGGGTTACTAATCGAAGACATTGAAGTCGTGCTTATTAAAGGAGATATTAGATAATATAGAAAGATAGAGTAATAGTTCAGTGCTTCTATAGATTATGTTAATATCCACCTAAATAACTTAGTGTCTATTGATTAATATAAACATTCTTTTCTTATAAAACAGCTTTAAGCTTTTTTGAGTGGTATTTTTACTTTTTTTCAAAAAAATATGAAAAATTATGTAACGAAATGCCTTCTTTTGCGTCTATTGTATTGGAATGGTAGGTATTTTGTCGAGTTTTTTGCATAAAGGAAAGAAGATATGAGAAAATCAATAATTATAAGCATAATAATGTTGTTTTTTGCTGCTGCACCTCTTTGGGCGGCGGTTCGTCTGGTTCCAGGTCAATACAATACAATACAGAGCGCTATCAATGACAGTAATAATGGTGATATGGTAATTGTTAGTCCTGGTACATATTATGAAAATATCGATTTCCTGGGCAAAAACATAACAGTTTCAGGTACTAAACCGGACGACTGGAATATTGTAAAAACCACGATTATTGACGGCAATAATACCGGAAGTGTAGTAACATTTAATAAAGAAGAGACGAACGAAGCTGTTCTCGAAGGTTTTACAATCAGGGGCGGATATGGCAGTGTAATTCCAGAATTCGATAGTGAACTTCTCTGGGGTGCCGGAATCGTTTGTTTTAATTCTTCTCCTTCGATTATGCATAACATAATTACAGAAAACAATAGCATTGCGGATATAACAAATGACCTTGCAAGTTACGGTGGTGGAATAGGTTGTTATAGTTCCAATGCAATTATAAGCAATAATATAATTAAGGATAACTCAGCCGCTGCCGGTGGTGGACTCTTTAGTTATTACGGTACTGTTATTGCCAATAATGTAATTTCAGATAATTCAGCCTATATTGGAGGCGGTGCGGTTTTATTAGGGGGAAATCTGGTTAATAATACTATCATTAATAATGATTCTGACCTTGCTGGAGGTGGTGAAGCGGGAAATCTTTATGCTATGTTCGAAGAGGGTTATTATGACACTCAAGTGATTAATAACATAATCTGTAACGCAAAATCTGGTGGTGGGGTATATTATGTTATTTATAACGGGAGTTCTTACGGTACCTCCACAGAATTATTTAGATATAACAATGTATGGGGTAATCAGCCTCAGAATTATTATGATTTGTATAATGGCTCAACATCTGGAATGACTGGGATGTACGGCAATATTTCTCAGAATCCGCAATTTACTGATGAATACCATATTGGAAAAAATTCTCCATGTTATGATAAGGGTGATCCGAATTATGCTCCATACTTCTGGCAGAAGGATATAGATGGTGAATTTTCAATGATGGATTATTCAGTAGATATTGGTGCTGACGAAGTTACCGGCAATGCAAGACCGGTTGCGGACGCCGGAGCTCGGCAACATTTTCATTCTTATGTATCTGATGTAAAGCTTGATGGCACAGGTTCTTATGATCCTGATGGTTCAGGAACTCTTACATATCACTGGACCCAGATTTCCGGGCCGAATGTAGTTCTTTCTAATCCGAATATAGCAGATCCCAATTTTACTCCTCCGGTCGAAGCCGTTTATGAATTCCAGCTCGTAGTATATGATGGAGTTTTTTATAGTCAGCCGGACGTCGTAATGATAATAGTAGGTAATCGTATTCCAGTTGCAAATGCCGGTGCTGATCAATATTGCCAGGCGGGAACAAAGATTTTTCTTAACGGTTCTGGTTCGTATGATCTCGATGAAGGTGATGTTCTAAGTTATCGCTGGACTCAGGTTTCCGGTCCGTCTGTAGCACTTTCTGATCCAAATGCCATGGCGCCGAATTTAACTCCAATTGCATTGGGTGAATATGTTTTCCAGCTTGTAGTAAGTGATGGTGCGGCGTTTAGTCAGCCTGATACAGTAAAAGTCACCTGCAAAATCGGAAGTGCGCCGGATGCTTATGGTTATAGCTGGATAGATAGTGATAATATTTATGGACCCGCATATGGCTGGGAAGATATTGGTAAAAGATACCGTATAGAGAATATAGCGGGTAGTTCAGATAGAGTTCTGGGAAGTATTACCTTGAACTTTGATTTTGAT
>CAZMPL010000168.1:0-7689 GCA_964567805.1 uncultured Pirellulales bacterium
CAAAAATTAGCGGCACAAAAAGCTGCTGAAGCCGCTGCTGCTGAAGCTGAAGCAAAAAAGAAAGCTGAAGAAGAAAAAGCAAAGGCTGAAGCTGAAGCGAAGAAAAAAGCTGAGGAAGAAAAAGCCAAAGCCAAAGCCGAAGCTGAAGCAAAGAAAAAAGCTGAAGAAGCAGCAAAAGCTGCCGAAGCTGAAAATAAACCGACAGAATCTTAATGAGAATAGATATTCTTACACTTTTTCCCGAAGTGTTCGCTTCGCACCTGAATTGCTCTATAATAAAACGAGCGCAGGACGAGGGATTTGTTCAAGTCGTTATCACCGATATAAGGGATTTCGCAACAGACAACTATCGCAAAGTCGATGATAAACCATATGGCGGCGGGCCGGGCATGGTAATAATGCCTGGCCCCGTCTTTAGCTGCTTCGAACACGTCGAAAAGCTAACTCCTGAAAAGCCGCGAACAATACTTCTTACGCCGCAGGGAAAGAAATTTAACCAGACTATCGCAGCCGAACTAAGCTCCGAAAAAAGACTTATTCTTATAGCTGGAAAATACGAAGGATTCGATGAGCGTATAAGAATCGGTCTCGGTGCAGAACAGCTTTCTATCGGTGATTTCGTACTTAACGGCGGCGAGTTAGCGGCTATGGTAATTATCGACGCAACGGTCAGACTTATTCCCGGCGTTCTCGGCGATGACGAATCCGCAAAAGCAGATTCTTTCAGCAATGGACTTTTAGAATACCCACAATACACAAGACCAGAGGTGTTCCGCGGCATGAAAGTACCTGATATACTTCTAAGCGGAAATCACCAGAAAATCGCCGAATGGCGAAAACAACAATCAATCGAAAGAACAAAAAAGAACCGACCCGACTTATTTGAAGAACATTAAGTTTTTTATACTTTTATCTTCTCCCTTGCTCTTAATAATCTTTAAATCTCCTCATCCATTCAGGCCAATCTCCCGGTTTTACTCCCCCGTCTAAAGTCATTTTATTAGCCGTATCGAAATCTTCATTCCACTTTAACGTCCAAAGTTCTTTAAGACCTACTTTTCTTACAGACCAATCAAGAAAAAGACTATTAACAAAACCATCATGACGATTTATACAGAAAGATATCCCCCTGTAATTTTCTGTTTGTGGAAAGGCAGATCCTGAGATAGACGTACCGTTCAAGTTATAATTACCATCGAGTGAACCATATGGCATACCACAATCTAAAAGGATTGGAGTTTTATAGCTGTTGTTAGCCTGATAAACATTCATACCATTACCACCATGTTCAGAATCAAATATAAAATAATTAAAACCATAACTGCCTGTGAATTCAGGAACTGGATCTATAATTTTCCATGCACTATCGTTCCCGCCAAGCGCCACTTTAATCTCCACTCCATCTATCTTACTACCCAACATCGAATCAGAAGGAGTCGCTTTTTTAGCACTTGGGCAAAGTCCGACTTCTTTTGTCGTGAAACTATGAGATATTGGTGCTGTTTCTCCAGGATTTAATTTCGAACCACGAAGGAGCCATGCACCTCTATTATGATCTGAGGGTAACCATCCTTCGTTATCACCAGTATAAAGCATTAATATTGTCCCCCATTGCTTCAGATTCGACCGGCACGTAACACTTCTTGCTTGATTACGAGCCTTCTTAAGCGATGGCGTAAGAATTGCCAATAAAACTGTAATAATAGCAATAACAACTAAAAGCTCGATTAAAGTAAATCCCTTATGCTTTCCCATGGTTCTTTTCTCTCTTAAGCTAATTATTTCCAAATTATTTATATAAACGATAAACTCTCTTGTAAACCTGTTCATTATCAATAAACGTCATTTGCTTTTTACGTTAACTACAATTTTTAATAGTCCTTGAATTTCCTCATCCATTCCGGCCAGTCTTTGGGTTGTACTCCACCAGCTAAAGTCATTTTGTTAGCCGTATCAAAATCTTCATACCACTTTAACGTCCAAAGTTCTTTAAGACCTACTTTTCTTACAGACCAATCAAGAAAAAGACTATTAACAAAACCATCATGACGATTTATACTGAAAGCTGCTCCCCTGTAATTTTCTTTTGATGGAGGTCCATAAGTTGGAGGTTTAGGTTTACCGCCTAAACCTGGAGTAGAATAATTATATACACAAATTGTACCATATGGCATACCACAATCTAAAAGGATTGGAGTTTTATACGTTTTTTTAGCCTGATAAACATTCATACCTTTACCACCAGGTTGAAAATTAAATATATCTTGATTAAAACCATAACTGCCTGTGAATTCAGGAACTGGATTTATAATTTTCCATGCACTATCTTTTCCACCAGGCTTCGTTTCAACCTTATATCCATCACCTTGCGAAGAACTAATCGTATTAATAGGAGTCGCTATTTTAGCATTTGGACAAAGCCCGACTTCTTTTGTCGTAAAACTATGAGATATTGGTGCTATTTTGTCGTCTCCCGGATTGAGTTGCGGACCACGAAGGAGCCATGCACCTTTAATTCGGTCCTCTGGCAAATATCCCTCATTATCATCAGTATAAAGCGTTAATATTGTCCCCCATTGCTTCAGATTCGACTGGCACATAGCACTTACTGCCTGATTACGAGCCTTTTTAAGTGATGGCATCATAATTGCCAATAAAATCGCAATAATCGCAATTACCACCAAAAGCTCAATTAATGTAAAACCTTTTCGCTTTTTCACGGTTACTTTTCTCTTATAAACCTGTTATTTCCTTATTCCCGTGCGAAAACGGTATTCGCTTTTTAATATACATCCTTTTGTAAGGTCCAACTTCATTATTTATTTAGCGATATTTTATGTCAACAAGAATTTATAAAATAATATTAATTTCTATTAAATATTCAGCAGGGAGCCTGTAATCGGACTTTACAAATGCGGCCCCCGGCCTTAATAAATAGAAAAGTCTATTTATCTATCATATAAGGCAACTCTCGATCTGTTTTTGTTGACTACTTTTTTTAATATTTTTTCTAAAAAGTCCCAAAATATTCCTTATTCTTATACATATTGATATATTTTTTTAAAGTTCCCTGTTTTGACTCAAAGAAGGCAAATAATTCTTGACTTTATTAACATAATGAGATAAACTAAACGCATAATAAGTATTTGGGGCGAATAATTGTAAATGGGGGGTACTCAGAATCATTTCATTGGGCACCCGGTTTAATAGTGATTAGTTGTTAGTGAATAGTGATTAGTATTTACATCACGAACTACTTTATCAGTTAGGGGGAGAAGAAAATGAAAGTTACATCACTTAGAAAATCAGGGCTATTGTTTTTACTTGCTGTCCTGTTTCTGCCATGTTTAGCTCATGCGACAGTACTCGGTACTGTAGATTTGTTATATGCTGGAATCGGTGCAAGAGATTCAATGACCGTTTGGGGAGGAAACGCACAGGGAACCAGTCTTTACGCCGGCAATTATATGTTTCAAAAAATCAGCGGAACAGGACAGGGAAACCTCTGGAATAACTTAGATATAATGGGTGCAGTCTGTATAGAATTATCCGAGCCGTTGGCCGGTAATCCAATTACTACTTACAATGTTATCAACACCGCCGATGGACCGGTATCTTCTGCATACCCGATTGGTACAGCAATGGGTACTACAAAAGCAAAATATTTACAGGAACTATGGGGACGCTATTACGATCCGAGCTGGTCAAGCGTTTATAATACAACTACGCAAAATATCAAAGCCGCCGTATTTGCGATGGCGGCATGGGAAATCGTATATGAGGATTATTCTGGAAATCCACTGAATTGGGATGTCACTGTAGATGGAACTCCAGGTGACGGTGGATTTGCCGCGGATTATACATATTCTTATGTTGCGAATAACTGGCTGCATTCTCTTGATGGAACCGGGCCAAGAGCGGATTTAAGGGTTTTCAGTATAGATGGAAAACAGGATTTTATCGTAGCGGTACCGGAACCAATGACAATAATCCTGTTGAGCACAGGTTCATTGATAATATTGAGAAGAAAATGGGTGGCATAAAAAATATTTTTCTTAAACTATCTCCTAACACATGGGCTGCAGATTGTTTCTGCAGCCCGCATAATTTTAAATAATCTAAAATTATTTTCTCTCCCCTGTTTCTCTATGTAATTATATAAACCATGATTTATAATTCATAATACACCGCGGAAAACAAAATCACATCAGGTATTTGCTTAAGGTTTGCCGCCGCGTTTATGATTATTTCAAATTTGAGATTTCAAATACCTGTTCCAGATTATCCTATATAAATACGAACAAGAACGGTATAAAAGTATTGATAAGCGGCCAATATCATAATATGCTATACGTCGTAATTGAAAGTTTATATAGGATGAACTATGCAGAAAAGAAGATTAGGAACTACGGATTTAGAGCTTACCACGGTCGGGCTTGGAACCTGGGCGATGGGCGGCCCATGGGAGTTCGGATGGGGCCCGCAAGACGACGGCGAAGCTATCGGGGCGGTTTTAGCCGCTCTGGAAGCCGAAATCAACTGGATTGATACCGCCCCTGCTTACGGGCTTGGTCATTCCGAAGAGCTTATCGCGCAGGCTTTGAAACAGAGCAGCTTCAAGCCACTAATCGCGACAAAGTGCGGAATACTCTGGAACGAAAAAAAACAGAAAATTACATGTCTGAAAAAAGAAAGCATCCGGAAAGAATGTATCAATAGCCTGAAAAGACTAAAAGTTGAAGTAATTGACCTGTACCAGATGCACTGGCCCGATCCTGACGCGGATGTCGAAGAAGCATGGGAAGAAATGCTCAAACTGCAGGAAGAAGGCAAGGTACGATATTTAGGCGTGTCCAATTTCAGTGTGAGTCAACTCGAACGTGTTCGCAAAATGGGAACGGTTTCATCTTTGCAGCCGCCTTACAGCATGCTCAATCGCACAGTGGAAAATGAGCTGCTCGAATACTGCGCCAAAAATCATATCGGCATAGTCGCATACAGCCCGATGCAAAGAGGATTACTCACGGGAAAATTCAGCAGGGATTATCTTAAGACTCTCGCGCCGGATGACCATAGATTACGAAGCCCGGATTTCCAGGAGCCGCGATTCAGCGCAGCAATCGAACTTGTCGAACAACTTAAGAAAATCGCAAAACGAAACGGTAAAACATGCGCTCAATTGGCTGTAAGCTGGGTTCTTCGCAGACCGGAAGTTACAGCGGCGATTGTAGGTGCAAGGCGACCAAAACAAATTGTCGAAACCGCACCCGCTTCGAATTGGAATTTAAATAAAGACGATATCGAAGAAATTGAAAACCTTCTTGAAATGTTTCAGAAAAAAGTATCTTAACTCAAAGTAATGGTGAACAATGACAGACAAATATGATATTTATGTAAGTCCGTTAGTGGAAAGAAATGCTTCGGCGGAAATGTCGGCGCTTTTCGGAGCACAGAAAAAATTCAGTACATGGCGAAAGCTCTGGCTCGAACTCGCAAAAGCGGAAAAAATGCTTGGCTTGAAAATCAGTGACGGCCAGATAAAACAAATGGCCAAACATCTCGATGATATAGATTTCAAAAAAGCAGCGGAATACGAAAAGAAATTCCGTCACGATGTAATGGCTCATGTATATACTTTCGGCGATGCAGCTCCGAAAGCCGCTCCGATTATACATCTCGGCGCGACAAGCTGCTATGTCGGTGACAACGCTGATTTGTTAATCATGCGGGAAGCAATGCAGTTAATCGCGGCCAAGCTCGCGGCGTTAATAAATCTCCTCGGCAAATTCGCGACAAAATACAGTGACTTACCGACACTCGGTTTTACTCACTTCCAGCCGGCACAATTGACAACGGTTGGAAAAAGAGCCACGTTGTGGTGTTACGAATTCGTGCTGGATTTGCAGGAAATAGAATACAGGATAAACGAGATGCTTTTCCGCGGCGTAAAAGGAACTACCGGGACACAGGCGTCATTCCTCGAATTGTTCGAAGGAAACCACAGCAAAGTAAAACAACTCGATAAAGCGGTTGCAGACGCGTTCGGTTTCAAAAAAATCTGCGTGGTGACAGGCCAGACCTATCAGCGTAAAACAGATACACAAATCGTAAACACTCTTGCGTTAATTGCTCAATCTGCACACAAAATGTGCAACGATATCAGACTTCTGGCAAACCTCAAAGAAATCGAAGAACCATTCGAGAAAAGCCAGATAGGTTCTTCCGCGATGGCATATAAAAGAAATCCCATGCGATGCGAAAGAACAACCGCGTTAAGCCGACTCGTTTTGAGTCTTGCTACAAGTCCTGCTATGACTGCAAGCGAGCAATGGCTGGAAAGAACGCTCGACGATTCCGCGAATAAACGTGTAGTTATTCCGGAAGCGTTTTTAGCGGTCGATGGAATTTTACAAATCCTTATCAATGTCGCCGATGGTCTTGTCGTTTATCCCCAGGTTATTGCTTCTCATGTCGATGCGGAGTTGCCTTTCATGGCTACGGAAAACATTTTAATGGCTGCTGTAAAAGCGGGCGGAAACAGACAGCAGTTACACGAAAAAATAAGATTGCATTCACACGCAGCAGCAGCCCAGGTCAAACAGTTTGGCAAACCAAATGATTTAATCGACAGGCTCAAATCCGATATGGATTTCGCAAAGATTGATTTCACAAAAGTATTAAATCCGCAAAAATACATTGGCCGGGCCAAACAGCAGGTTGATGAATTCGTAAAAGGTGTAGTAAACCCGATTTGCAAAAAATATCAAAAAGAACTTAACAGAAAATCCGAACTTAATGTTTAAAACAAGGCATAAATTATGACTAAAAAAGAATTGATAAAAAGAATAAAAGACACAGCTTACCTCGAAGGTGATTTTATATTACGAAGCGGCAAGAAAAGTAAATATTATCTTGATAAATATCTTTTTGAGACCTGCCCGGATATACTTAAAACTCTTGGACAGGAATTCGCTAAACACGCACAGGACAATGTCACTTTGATTGCCGGCGCGGAACTCGGCGGAGTTGCATTGGCGGCGTCCACCGCGATGGAAACAGGCAAGAACTGGATAATTGTTCGTAACAGCAAAAAAGGTTACGGCACGGGTAAAATGGTCGAAGGCGTACTCAAAGCCGGTGACGTGGTTTTACTTGTCGAAGATATCGCAACGACAGGCGGACAGGTTCTTGAAGCGGCTAAAATTATTACCGAAGCCGGAGCAACTATAAAGAAAATTGTCGCCGTTATCGACCGCAAGCAGGGAGCGAGAGAAAACATTACAAAAGCAGGTTATGTTTTCGATAGTATTATTACGAAAGAAGACCTCGGGATAATTGACCAATAGCAATAATTTTAATCCCCCGCCCCTTTAAAAATAATCAGACGGTAACCGGTTATTGAAAACTGGTTACCGTCTGTTAATTTCATTACTGAGTTGATACAGGAGTTTCTGCTACAGGTTGTTCTACGGGTTTTTCTTTAAACCCGAATAAGTGTGACAGGCGTGTCAACATAACATATAGCGATGGTACGACAACTAATGTAAGTAATGTTGCAAAACCCAGACCAAAGATGACAACAACCGCCATATTCTTCCACCACTGGGTTGATTCACTTTTTGTCGCCCATTCAAAGGTATGGAAATCATAAGATATACCGACAGCCATTGGTATTAATCCAATGATAGT